>NZ_CP019335.1:0-5887 GCF_002813915.1 Tenacibaculum sp. SZ-18
AGGCTATGCCATTGGAAGTGTAATAGATAGTGGAGTAAGTGTTCAAGAATACAAAAGTGAACAAGAAGATTATAGTAAAAGAAGTAAAAAAAGACCAAAAGTTAAAACATCAACTTCAGGAGATTTTGAAATTAGTTTGTTGGTTTTAGCGTCTGTAGTAATTAAATCAGATGGAAATGTTGATAAAAGAGAGCTCGATTTTGTAAGAACCCATTTTACGAAACTATACGGAAAAGAAAGAGCTAATCGTGCTTTTAAACTTTTTAATGGTGTTATAAAAAAGGATGTTTCAACTAGACAAGTTTGTATTCAAATACGTGAACACATGTCTCATTCCTCAAGATTACAGTTAATTCATTTTCTTTTTGGTATTGCCCAGGCAGATGAGATTGTTCAAGCTTCGGAAGAAGAGATGATTAGGAAAATAGCAGGTTATCTATTTATTAATGATAGAGATTATGAGTCAATAAAAGCAATGTTCTACGATGAAGCTGATGCCGCTTACAAAATTTTAGAAATTGAAAGAGAGGCTTCAAACGATGAAATTAAAAAAGCCTATAGAAGGATGGCTAAGAAATTTCATCCAGACAGACTACAAGATATTGGAGAGGAACACATGAATACAGCTAAAGAAAAGTTTCAAAGCATACAAAAGGCTTATGAAACGTTAAAACAAGAAAGAAATTTTTAGGCATGTGTAATTAAAAAAAAAATTGTATATTTAGCATATAAGAAAATTAAACTTCACAGTCCTTCTGTCCCCCCACTTAAGCCCCTTTGAGTTTTCCAAGGCTATAAATTGATTATCAACGGTATTAAATAAAGATGGCGTCAAAACCACGTATTCTTATTTTTACAATAAATACATTTTGTTGGTAACTAATTTTTAATACTTCCGTAATTTAAAAGTAACTATCCACTTACACTTAATAATTAAAATGTAGATTATGATTAAGTGTTGTACAATTTCTAAAAAGGAAAATTATTTCTTATGTAGTTTAATGCTCACATATTTTTACTCTGTTAAATCCCCATTAACATTTAATGTTTTCTTTTCATTAAATCAATGTCTGATATTTGATAAAAAGTCCATATCAAATATTAAGATAGGATGGCTGCATCACAACAAACATTTTGAATATTATTATAGCAATACTCCTCTAATTAAGGAGAATTCTATTCTTTGTTTAATAAAATTCTTTCCTTAACAAATATGAAAATGAAAAAAAATTAAACGTTTTCATTTTCAATTAGTATCTAAATTTTTGATTAATGATTATACTTAAACCAAATATTGGTTGAAGTAATGTTTATATCCTATAAAGAAATTGTAGAGGTATTCCCCGACATAATAATTATTTAAATTTCCCCTATGTTCATTCACTTTTTCAATCCAAAAATTCAACTTAATAAATTCATTTTTTTATTTTTTTTAATTAGTACTACGGTTACATCTTTTTCTCAAAATTGCTCTATAAATGCTGGCGTAGGTGGAAGCGTATGCGAGGGTGAGGGAATTGTTCTCGATGGTATTGGAGATTCCAATGTTGTTTCAATTATTTGGACCCAAGTATCAGGGCCGTCTGTAGGTATGAGTGATCCAGCATCGTATACTCCAACAGTAACTGGAGCAACTGCTGGTAATACTTATGTGTTTAGATTGACAGGAGTCTGTACAGATTCAATTGTAACATCCCAAATTGTTACTTACGAAGTAAAATATTCTCCATTATCTGATGCAGGTACTAATATATTAGGATGTCCAGGTAATTATAATTTATCAGCAAATACTCCTGATCCTGGTTTTACAGGAGAGTGGAACATAATCGGTACGAATAATGCAAATATTATCATAATTGATGAAAATTCACCCACCACCCAAATTTCATTACCCGAGACTAGTTCAGGTGAAACCGTTTTAGAGTGGAGAGTTACTGACGGTAATCCAGCAACATGTGATGGTGTTTCTACAATTACAGTTACAAATATTGGTGGAGAGTCAGTTGTAAGCGCAGATAGTAATGCAGTTGTAGATTTAGACTCTTGTTTTGATGTTAATACAAGTTATAGATTAGATGCTTCTTTTGGTGGTAGTGGATTAGGTGGGCAAGAAGGAATATGGGAATTAGTAAGTGGACCTAATAATCCTTCATTTGGAAATATTAATAATAATACAACTAGGGTTTCAAATTTAATAGAAGGGACATATGTTCTTAGATGGAGTGTAAGCGGTCCATGTGCAAATGGTTCAGATACAGTAACAATAAATGTTCCAGCTCCGTCTGGTAGTGTTACACGCGCAAGGGATTTAATAGACGATGATGTAATTAGGATTTGCGCAAATCCTTCGAATCCAACTACACAATATTTATTAGTTGCAGATCCACCTGAAAAAGCAGGAGAAACAATCGAATGGACGAAGATAGGAGGGCCTTCAGGTGTTACTATAGTCGATCCATACAATCCATCTACGCTAGTAACAGGGTTAAGTGAAACAGCTGGAGGTAACGCCAGTAGAATCAATTATACATTTAGATATACAATAACAAGTCCAGATGGTAACTGCGTTTCAACTGATAATGTTTCAATTCGTTTTATCAAAACACCTCTCAATGTAGAAATTACTGATAATGGAACACCATCAGAATGTATATTTACTAATTTGAATGGTGCGGGAATTGCAACAGTCAATTTTGGTTTAATCAGAGACGATACAGGTTCAACGACACGTTATAGTATTTTAGACGCACCTAATGGTACATACTTATCAACACCCAATGCTACTCCAAGAATTACACCAACAAATTATAGTGGAATTGGTGCAGTATCTTCAGGTAATTCAACAGGAGGGAATAATTTCACTTTAACATTTGCTGAAATTGGAACATATATTGTGGGTGTAGAAAGAGATCCTAATGGTGATGTGGAAAATGGTTGTACTTCAGTATATGATGTAATTACAGTAAAGGTTTCAGGAACAGCAGGAGGAGCTAATGCAGGAACTGATATTTATATATGTACACCGAGCACATCAGCATCACTTACAGGTAATACACCTACCCAAGGAATTGGAACTTGGTCTCAAGTTAGTGGTCCTAATACAGGAGTTATAATAGATCCTTCAAATCCAACAAGTACGGTCACAGGTTTAACAAGTGGTGTTTATTATTTTAGATGGAGTATAAGTAGTGGTCCTAACGGAGTAATTAGTTCAAATAATATAGATGAAGTTAAAGTTGCTGTCTCTACTTCTGTTCCTAATCCTGCAAGTAATTTTGCTGGCCCCGATAATAACATTTGTGCTGGGTCATATCAATTACAGGCTAATGATATTTTAGAAAACGAACTTGGAACATGGAGTGTAACGCCTTCGGCTGGAGTTTCATTTTCAGATCCAAATGATCCTAAAGCAATAGTTTCGGGACTCGACAGGAATACTATTTATACCTTTACATATACAATTTCTAATACCTGTGGAACTGTAAATGATGACGTTATAATTACAACAAATAATAATTTTGGTCCCGCTACTTCTCAAGCTGGACCAGATCAATGTATTTCTGGTGTGTCATCGACATCATTAGGAGCAACCCAAGTTTCGGTTGGAATAGGTACATGGTCTCAATTATCAGGACCCAATACGGCATTTTTTTCCGATATAAATGATCCCAGTGCGATAGTATCCGGTTTAGTTGAAGGGAATTATATTTTTAGATGGTCTACTGTAGACCCCAGCTGTCCAAGTAATGTCACTTCAGATACAGTTACTGTATCTTTATTCAATTCTGTAGCTTCTGCCGGAATCGATAATACATCTTGTGGAAGTAATTCTGTGACTATGAGTGCAACAGCTGTAAATTCTCCAAACGAAGGCAGGTGGGTTCAAACTTTTGGTCCCGCAGGTTGGAGTGTATCTGATATTAATAGTAATACAGCGACGTTTAGTGGTTTAGAAGATGGTATTTATGAGTTTGAATGGAGAATAGCTACGGCCGATTGTGCAAATAATGATAAAGTTTCTTTTTCAATTACAAATACACCAACACCAGCGAGTCTAACTTCAAGTACTTTAAATGTTTGTAGTACATCAACCAACTTAAACGCAAATCCAGCAATTATTGGTGTCGGAGTTTGGGAGTATGTTTCTGGACCTAACAGAGCTTCTATAAGCGATATTTCAGATAGTAACGCTACTGTGAGTGGTTTGGTTACGGGAACATATGTTTACAGATGGACCACATCTCCTGAGTATGCCAGCCCAGATCCTTCCTGTAATACTACTTTAACAACATCAGCAACTTTAACGCTTAATGTTGTTGTTCCAGCAGATGCAGGCGACGATCAGACTTTATGTGGTGTAGATAATGTTTTACTTGAGGGAACATTAGGTTCACAAGGTACATGGACATTGATTAGTACATCTGGTTCAGATGTTCCTGTAATTACAGCATTGAATGATAATATGGCTACAGCTACTATCATTACTGGTAATACTTATGTTTTTCAATATGAAATTACTATTCCTTCGGGATCATCCTGCACTACCACTACTGACACTGTCACAATTTCTAATCTTTCTTTAGATACTCCTTATGCTGGATCAGATATTGATCTTTGCCCCACTGATGGTGGGGTTGCAACTATGGCAGCAAATACAATTACCTCTGGAACTTGGATTTATAATTCAGGAGTAAGTACAGGTTCAAGTACACCTTCAATAACCAATGCTTCATCTGCGACTACTACAATTACTAATTTAAATACAGAAGGTACTTATGTTTTTACTTGGCAAACGGATAATGGTACTTGTATAAATCAAGATGAGTTAAGTATAAATGTTTATGAAGCTCCAAGTGTTGCAGATGCCGGTTCTACAATAAACATCTGTACTTTGAATCCGCAATTAAATGCAGTCACTCCGACCATAGGATTGGGATCATGGAGTGTGGTAGGGACTCCAACGGGAGGATTATTAGTTTCTTTTGATAGTCCAAGTAGTCCAACTACAAGTCTAACATTAACAAATGCAGATGCAGGAGATACGGCAGTTTTAAGATGGACTGTAACTAATGGGGTATCATGTGCAACATCTATAGATGATATTACAGTAACAGTAGTGGATTCTACTGCTGCAACTTTGAGTACAATTTCATCTGTTAACAGTTGTCAAGGATTAAATAATGGAACTATTAGCATAAGTGGAACAGGAGGAACTTTACCTTATGTTTATAACCTTTTGTATTCGAATAGTTTAAATGGAGTTTTTATTGATGATTCAGCGACGAACGGTGATAATGATGGTAGCTACACAGGCTTGAAACCAGGTTTTTATAAGGTTGTGTTAACCGATGCTTCTTTTTGTGGAGAAGTTGAATCTTCTGTAGTACAGATTTCGGAGATAGCCACACCTTCTTTACCAACAGTAAGTAATGTTGAGTATTGTGTGGGAGATGGGGCATCTCAATTAACTGCAATGGCTTCTGGAACTTTAATTTGGTATGATACTGATGGTAGTTCAATTCTTGGTGTTTCTCCAACTCCAAGTACATCGGTGTCAGGAGAAACAACATATTTTGTTAGTCACTCTAATGGTTTGTGTGAAAGTTCAAAAGTTCCTGTAAGGATAAGGGTTAGTGATCCCATTACTCAGACCATAACAGGAGGAAACACTGTAAATGTTGGAAAAAGTATTAATTTGGCTAGTACAACAAGTGGAGGTTCTTGGTCGAGCTCGAATTTAAGTATAGCGTCTGTAGATATTTCAAGTGGTACAGTTACTGGTTTGGCGAGTGGGTCTGTTACTATTACATATTCAGTAATTACAGCGGGAGGTTGTATTAATTCTGATACACAAATTATTACAGTAAATGATATTCCAACGGGGAGC
>NZ_CP019335.1:306887-594387 GCF_002813915.1 Tenacibaculum sp. SZ-18
AAACTCCAGACGGTGTGTATTTAGTATATGCTTTTGATGGTGGTAAAAAAATTGGAGGAAAGTATCCTTATTATGCCTCATCAAAATCAAATATTAAAGGACCATTTGTGATTGCTGCACCTAGTGCTGAAAAGTTTGATGAGTGGAGCGGAGAAAAAGCAATGAGCTATGTAAAAGATTTTGAAAAGAGAGTAAAGTTAGGCTCTTTTAAGTTCATGCCAAAAGAAGGTAAATTGCATTCTCCAGAGTTAGCAAAGTTATGTGAAAAAGCTATTTACAAAAAATTAAAGCAATATAGAAACAATGCGAATTTAGAGATAAGAAAGCTAGTGGTATATTCAGATGAGTGGAAAGAAAAAATGGATAGAGTTACTGATGAAGTTACCGATAGACAATTAATTGCTTATTATGTGTATGTAAATGGTGATGACACCGATATTAATGCAGCAAAAATAAATCAGAAAAATACAGATAGTGGTTTTTCAAAAGAATTAGTAATTGAAAAATTATATTCTGATAAGTTTTCAAAAGATATTCCTGTAAGTTTAGTGAATAAATATTTTAAGAAATAGAGAAAATTATTATTGAATAACAGTCTTTACATTTTTAGGAGATGAAGCCTTGCAATCTAGTCAGTTGCAGGGCTTTTTTAATTATAAAAATGTTTTAATAGAGTTAAAAAAAACTTGAGTTACAATTCAGCAGTTGAAAACATACTTTCAGAAGTTGTAGTTCTGAATTTCTAGTAAAATGGAACAATTTTGTGTCATTAAGTAACATAATATACACTATCATGAAATTAAAATTACTTTATTTATTATTTTTTGTAACCAGTGTAAGTTATGCGCAAATTCCTACTAATGGGATAATAGCGCAATATGACTTAGACAATGGTTCTCTCGTAGATGCGGCTAATGGAGCTAATTTTACTCAAACGGGAAGTTCCCTTACACAAGTAAACGATCGTTTTTTGTCGTCAAACTTGGCAGTAAGTTTGAACGGAGATTATTTAACTAGGGCAAATATTAATTACCCGAATGTTGCTACACAACAAGATGTAGCATCTATAAGTTTTTGGATAAGAACTTCCACTGATGATGCTAACATTAGAACTATTATTGATGATACCAGCGGTAGGAGTTCACAAACAGATACTCAATGGGAAGGAGTTTATGTTTACTTAAGAGATGGAAATATTGGTGCTACATTACGTACAGGTTTTCAAGGAAATGCTAGTACAACATACAGAGGAGCAGGAAAGGTAAGTAATACCAAAGTTAGTGATGGTAATTGGCATCATGTTGTAGTGGCATATTATTACACATCAAGTTTTACAGGAGCATCTGATATATATTCTTTTCGCGTAAAATTATATGTTGATGGCGTTCATCAAGGTGATGGAACAGGTTCTGGAAGCATTAGTTTAGGATCAGGTACTTCATTTAGACCTTATGATACAAATGCTTCAATAAGGTTTGGAAAAAATGCGAGTTCAGGTTTTACAACTACAGAGACATATTTGGATGAAATTGATGAAGTTAATATTTACGGAAGAGTTTTAACAGAACAGGAAATCACGCAAATAGCTACAAGAAATAATTTCTGTTTCCCTCCACTTCCAAGTACAATTACAGAAAGTGATATTACTCAAAATAGCTTTAATGTTGCTTGGACAGAAGATGGGACTTTTGATTTAGCTTATGTACCAACTGGAACTCCATTTAGTAGTGCTACAATACAAAGTAATATTAATTATACTTCTGGAAATAAAGTTGCAGTAACAGGACTTCAACCTTCTACAATATATAAAGTGTATTTAAGAAAAGATTGTGGTGGTAGTTCAAAGTCAAATTGGTCACTAGAAAAAGAGGTTCGTACAAATGGTCGATTATATGTAAATGTTAACGCAACTGGAAATAATGATGGGACTTCATGGACAAATGCTTATATAGATTTGCAAAGTGCGCTTGCCGTTGCGGTTGACAGTCAGGAAATTTGGATTGCAAAAGGAACTTACAAAGCAGATGCTTCAGATCCTACAGTTTCTTTTGAAGTTACCAAAAATGGCATGAAACTTTATGGAGGTTTTTCTGGTACAGAGAGCGATATATTACAAAGAAATATTGCCAGTAACCAAACAATATTATCTGGAGATTTAAATGGAGATGATACAGGTGTAGATTATTCAGGGGTGAATAGAACAGATAACACGAACAATATTATAAAATTAACAGCAAATAATATTTATTTTGATGGGTTGATTATTTCAGATGGTCATAGTACAACATCAGGATCACATTCTGCAGCTATTCGTTTAATGTCAAATAATTTAAACGGATTTACAATGGTAGATTGTACTGTTAAAAATAATGTGGCAGATTTAGCAGCATTTACTTATTTAAGAAATGAAACAGCATTTTCTAGTTCATCTAATATGAAGTTAGTGGTGAAGAATTCAATAATAGAAAATAATTTATCACGATATGGAACAATTTATGTGAATGATGCTAGAGTAAATAATCGAGTTAGTACTATTGAAGTAGTAAATACACTTTTCAAAGATAATGAGGCTAAAGACAGAGGTACTTCAAAAGGATATTTCGGAAGTGTTGCTTGGATACGTTCAAGAGCTACAAGTGCAGGAAGTGCTACATTAGCATCAAAGTTTATTAACTGTTCATTTGTTAATAATAAAGATTTAGGTACAGCAACAAACGTAAACAACTTTAATAGATCTCCATTAGTACTTGAAAAAAACAGTAATGTATTTATTTCAGAGGTAACAAATTCTATTTTCTGGGGAAATGAAGCAACGGGAGGAATAGCATCTAGAGCAATTTCTAGTGGTACTGTTTCAGACTACGGTACCCTTAGTGTATATAACAGTATTGCTAATGATGATTTTACAAATTTAGCATCTGCAGATAAAACAAACACAAGTAATAATGATCCATTATTTACTGATGCTGCAAATAACGACTTTACATTACAAGCAACATCTCCAGCAATAGATTCGGGTGACAATTCAAAATTACCATTAAATACGTTAACAGATTTATTAGGTAATGTTAGAATTTTTAACACTACTGTTGATTTGGGAGTGTATGAATTAGGAGCAGGAACGCCAGGTGTATTTACGTTGTCTAAGAATGCAACTAATGGTTCTGTTACTAACGATCCAAATGGATCTTCATTTGTTCAGGCTACTGTTGTAGAATTGACTGCAGTTCCAGATGCTGGTTATGTTTTTAGTGAGTGGACTGGAGATGTTACAGGTACTTCGAATCCTGTAAATGTAACTATGGACGCTAATAAAAGCGTTACGGCAGTTTTCGTAAAAACGCCGAAAGTTTTAACAATTACATCAACTAATGGTTCTGTTGCTACAAACCCAAACCCAACTAATGGAGCTTATGATGATGGAACATCGGTAACATTAACAGCTACGCCTGATGCAGGATATCAGTTTGATAGTTGGAGCGGAGATGCAACGGGAGCTACAAATCCGTTAACCATTACAATGGATTCTGATAAGAATATTACAGCAACTTTTGTTGAAAAACCAATCTTTGTTGATGTAAATGCAACCGGAAATAATGATGGTACTTCTTGGGCAGATGCATATACAGATTTACAAACAGCAATGAACGCTGGAGCGAATTCAAAAGAAGTTTGGGTGGCAAAAGGAACTTATAAACCTACAGGAAGTGGACGAAATGCAACTTTTACTGTTGGCCTTTTAGGTGAAGTATATGGAGGTTTTGCAGGAACTGAAACTAAATTATCTGAAAGAGATATGAATTTAATTCATACTACAAATGCTACAATTTTATCAGGTGATTTAAATGGAGATGATAATGCTAATTTAATTCCTGCCGAAGCTACAAGACAAGATAATGCTTACCATGTTCTTACAGTTAAAAGATTAGGAGGAGGAAATTTAGGTTTTTTAGATGGATTTATAATTCAAGATGGTAATGCTAATGGAAGTTTAAGTAACAGTTGTAGTACTTCTAAACCTAGTCAATATGATCATAGAGGTGGTGCTGGAATTAATGCTCATACTGGAAATGTAAGTGAGCAAGTGAGGTTAGTATTAAAAAATAGTATTGTTAGAAATAATACTGCTACAAATTATGCGGTTTTTAATAGATTTAATCCTTGTGGAGCTTCGGGTACTCAAGTGCATATGGATTTTGAGAGCTGTATTATAAAAAATAATTACTCGAGTAATACGGCTAATATCGCTTTTTCTGGAAGTCAACAGTATAGTATCAGAGCGTTTGGTAAAATAACAAACTCTCTAATTGCAGAAAATACTACGGGAGCTGCAGATGAACCTTCTGCATTATTTATCAAAAGTAGTGGAACAACAGGAAGTACTCCAGCGTCAGATGTTACTGTAACGAATACAACCATAGCAAACAATAGTTCTACTAATAATATGGCTGTTGAAATTGACTTAAAGTCAGCTAGTTCTTACCCAGTAAGATTCTATAATTCTATTTTATATAATAATGGAGGTACATCTTCTATAGCGGTTTTAGGAACTAATGGAGCTTCTGCTACTTTTGCTAATAATATTGTTCAAGGTGGTCATTATAGTCAAACAGATGCTGATCCTTTATTAAGAAGTGATTATAGATTACTGACTGGTTCACCAGCTTTGGATTCAGGAGACAATACTAAAGTACCAGGAGCATTAACAAAAGATCTTGGAGGACAAGATAGAATTCAAAATACAACAGTAGATTTGGGAGCATACGAAGGTGTAAATCAAACATTAACTTTCGCGCTAACTATTAATACAACTAATGGATCAGTTAGTACAAATCCGAATCCTACAAATGGAACCTATGATGATGGTACTTCTGTAACGTTAACCGCAACACCAGATGCAGGTTATGAGTTTGTAGAATGGAGTGGAGATGCTTCAGGAACAACAAATCCGTTGATAATCACAATGGATGCTGATAAAACTATTACAGCTACTTTTGCACCAATTCAAAGAACATTAACTGTAAACGCTACAAATGGTGCAGTAACTACAGATCCGAATCCAACAAACGGTACTTACGATGATGGTACTTCTGTAACGTTAACTGCAACACCAGATGCAGGTTATGAGTTTGTAGAATGGAGTGGAGATGCTTCAGGAACAACAAATCCGTTGATAATTACAATGGATGCTGATAAAACTATTACAGCTACCTTTGCACCAATTCAAAGAACATTAACTGTAAACGCTACAAATGGTGCAGTAACTACAAATCCGAATCCAACAAACGGAACTTACGATGATGGTACTTCTGTAACGTTAACTGCAACACCAGATGCAGGTTATGAGTTTGTAGAATGGAGTGGAGATGCTTCAGGAACAACAAATCCGTTGATAATTACAATGGATGCTGATAAAACTATTACAGCTACTTTTGCACCAATTCAAAGAACATTAACTGTAAACGCTACAAATGGTATAGTAACTACGAATCCGAATCCAACAAACGGAACTTACGACGATGGTACTTCGGTAACGTTAACTGCAACACCAGATGCAGGTTATGAGTTTGTAGAATGGAGTGGAGATGCTTCAGGAACAACAAATCCGTTGATAATCACTATGGATGCTGATAAAACTATTACAGCTACGTTTGCACCAATTCAGAGAACATTAACTATTACTGCAATTGATGGAAGTGTAACCACAAGTCCGAATCCAGTTAATGGTACATATGATCAAGGAACTGTTGTTACTTTAACGGCTGTTCCAGATTCAGGGTTTTCATTTGATGCATGGAGTGGAGATGCTACAGGAACAACTACACAGGTAACTATTACAATGGATTCAGATAAAAATGTTACGGCTACATTCTCTGCAACCCTGGGAGTGAATGAGGATAAATTTAAGGTTCCATTTAAATTATATCCAAATCCAGTAACAGATGTTTTACGAATAGAATCTCAGGAAGTAGTACATAAAGTTAAAATTTACAATACTTTAGGGAAAGAAGTATTATTCAAGAATTCATTTGATGAAGAGACAATAAATGTATCTAACTTATCACAAGGAATTTATTTTATGATTATTGAAACTGAAACAGGTAAAGGAGTTCGAAGATTCATTAAGATGTAATTTACAATACATGAAAAGGAGTAAAGATAATTACAGGTTCGAAATGACTTTAGTAATCATTTACGTCGTCATTTTTTACCTAATAGCTTTGCTGTAACCACAAAGCCCTTCTAAACCCAGAAGGGCTTTTTTCTTTTTAATTACTGTTTATTAAGAAATAGGAACAGTTCATTAATTTTTTAATTTATAGTTTTTATTTAATTGTAAATTTGAAATACAATTGTAATATTTTGAAAAAGTCCTTATTTCATATTTACTTGCTATTTATATTCTTGGATGTTTATGCTCAAGAACCAATTGCAATTCATATTTCTGATAAAGATGGATTTCCAGATAATGAGGTGTATGATTTATTACAAGATAAAAAAGGGAATATCTGGATAGCAGCGAATAAAGGACTTTTTAAATTTGATGGTAAAACTTTCACACAGCTTACGCATCCTAAAAAACAAGGACGATCTTTTTTTAACTTAACATTAGATCCAAAAGGAAGGGTTTGGTGTAACAATTTAGCAGGTCAATTTTTCTATGTTGAGGATAATAAATTGCAACTCTTTGGAAACTATCAAAATATTATCAAAGGAGCTTATACAGATTTTGTTTTTCTAAAGGATAAATTAGCTTTCAAAATTTACACTAAACCAATACCAACCACTTTTGTTATTGATTTAAAAACGAAAGAAAAGAAAACTATACCTATAAATGTGAGAGGGACTACAATGGGCTTAGTATTTGACGATAAACTACTTTATATTTCTGAAAAATTTAAAATTAAATCATATAACTTAAGTACAACAAGCGATAGTTTGATTAGTAGTAAGATTAATGATAATCGTATCACTTTTTCAAATCTCTATAGATTAAAAAATAAACTTTGGATAATAAGGAGTGATGAGCAACATCTAAATACTCAAGTGTATAAATTTGAGAAGGATTTACAAAAACTTGCTATTCCTCAAGAAATAAATACTCATAGAGTTGAAGGACTATTTGAAAGTGACTGTAATTATTACTTTTCAACTTCTAACGGCTTGTATATATGTAATGAAGAGAATAATTCACTAGAAATAAAAGATCACTATCTAAAGGGTGTTTTCGTAACTAAGTCATTAATAGATGTTAATAATAATTTATGGATAGCTACATTAGATAATAGTATTTACATAATTCCAAATGAACAATTAAAAAGACTTTCAGAAATTAGTGATGTTTCTGTTTTAGAAAAGAAGAATGATACTTTATGTTACATTGGTACAAGCTCAGGTTCACTTCTAGAGTACAATAAATTGTCTAATTCTATTCAAAAAAACACCTTTTCTGATGGTTTCTATATAAGAAGTCTCTCTTATAATAGAAAAGCAAAAAGATTACTTTATGCATCTGACAATAGCCTTTTTACACTAGATAATTATAGAAAAAAAGAAAACATAGAAATAGAAAATACTTCGGGAATTAAAAATACCAGTGTAATAAATGATTCTACCTACATTATTAGTGCTGCCAATGGAGTGTATGTTACTCAAGGAATAAATTATAAAAATCGAATTACTTTTAAAAGGGCTTACACATGTTTAAGCGCAAAGTTTTCCGATATGATTTATGTGAGTGATGTGGATGGTTTGCACGCATATTCAAAAGATTTGAGTAATAAAAAGGAGATTAAAATTGACGATAATTCCATTTATACATTTAAAATGGCAGAGTCTGCTAATGGAATTGTTTGGGTCTCAACTTATGATAATGGAGTTTACGGAATTAAGAATGATGTTGTTGTAAAAAAGATTAACGAAGACAACGGTCTTGCTTCCAATTATGTAAATACAATTAGTGCATATGGAAATGATTTGTGGATTGCTACTGAAAAAGGAGTACAGCGATATGATATTAAAAATGGTATTTTTAAAATACTAACAAAACAAGATGGTATTAATTCTTATGCAATTAAACATCTTGAAGTGTTGGAAAATGATGTGATTTTCTCATCTAATATAGGTTTGTATAGTTTTAATAAGCACAGTATTTTTAAAGAACGTGAACTACAAAAACCGTACGTCAGATCGGTTAAGATCCGAGAGAAGGATACTTTAGTTCAATCTAATTATATATTACCTCAGGAGTTTAGTAATATCCAATTTAACTTTAATATTAAGGGTTTTCATTCCAATCAATCCATTATTTACCAATATTTCTTAGAGGGTTTGGACAGCGATTGGAAAACACTTACAAGAGGATCAGATTATTTAAATTACAATAGTCTACCGGAAGGTAATTTTAAATTAAGATATAGAATTATAGATGAAAGTAAAAATATAAGTAGAGAAGGAGATAGCATAAATATTCAAATAACTCTTCCAATTTACAAAACAGAATGGTTCAGGATAGTTTCATTTACTTTTATCATATTACTTGTGATTTTATACTATAAGCGTATTACCAAAAGATTAGAAGCTGCCCAAAGAATAAAATTGGAGAAAGCAGAGATGAATCGTGATTTGATATTTTCTCAGTTAGAGAATTTGCGCTCTCAAATGAATCCTCATTTTATTTTTAATGCTCTAAATTCAATTCAAGATTATATTATAATAAATGAGAAAAAATTAGCTAGAGAATATCTAGTTAGGTTTGCAAGACTTATTCGTTTGTATTTAGATCAAAGCAGGAAAAAAGAAATTTTGCTTGAAGATGAATTAAGTACCCTTAAATTATATTTAGAACTTGAACAAGAACGATTTGAAAATGGATTTGATTACGAGGTTAATGTAGATGACAATTTAGAATTGAGTAGTATTTATATTCCTTCATTATTCATTCAACCTTATGTAGAAAATGCACTCAAACATGGCTTGCTGCACAAAACTGAAGATAAGAAATTAGAAGTTTCATTTACAAAGGATTATGAAACGAAAAGTTTAAAATGTATTATTTTAGATAATGGAATAGGAAGAAAGGCAGCGTCGAAAATAAAAGAGAAAAGACAAAAAGGTCATGTTTCCTTTGCTACATCTGCAAATCAAAAGAGAGTTAAACTATTGAATACTGCGATGAGTAAAAATATCCAAGTAAAGATACTTGATCTCTACGATAAAGATGGAAATTCAATTGGCACTAAAGTTATCATAAAATTACCCCTATGAAAGTTATTATAATAGACGATGAAAATAGATCAAGACGTGTACTAAAATCAATACTAGAAGATAGTTGTCAAGAGGTTAGTATAATTTTAGAGGCACCTAATCTAGTAGAAGGTGTTCAACTTATCAAGGAAGAAAAACCTAACATTGTATTTCTTGATGTGGAAATGCCAAAACATTCTGGGTTAGAAATTCTGGATTTTTTCGGAAATGATCTCATAGATTTCCAAATTATATTCACAACTGCTTATGAACAATATGCGGTGGAAGCTTTCAAACTTTCCGCAATTGATTATGTACTAAAACCAATTGATGAGAAAGAATTAATTAAAGCGATAGATAGAGCTAAACAAGTAATTAATGATAAACAAATTAAAAGTAAATTAGAGAATCTTGAAAAAGCATTACATCAATTGTCTTTGAATAAAATAGCTCTAGAGGTACCAAAAGGAATTATTTTTGTTTCCCATGAAGATATAATTTACTTCGAAGCCGATGGAGTGTACACCAAAGTTCATTTAGAAAATGGTAAAACTGAATTAATCTGTAGAACGTTAAAACACTTTACTGAGCAGTTAGTGAATCAACCTTTATTTTATAAACCTCACAGGTCCTATCTTATAAATCTGAAATTCATGAAGGAATTAGTTAAAAAAGATGGTTTCCACATAGTAATGAAAAATCTTAGTACTATTCCCATAGCAAGAGATAGAAAAGATGAGTTTATTCAAATGGTGAATAGAGTGTTTAACTAATTACATTTCACATACAAAACCTAACAGTTCACTAAATAAAAAAATAATCAACAGCTTAATGTAACACCTTTGTTTTCATAATATAAAAAATGAAATTTATTATGAAAGTAAAATTATGCTTATTGTTTTTATTTACATGTTTTCTTGTTAAAGCTCAAATTTATGTAGATAAAGATGCAACAGGAAGTAACGATGGAACTTCATGGGGGAATGCTTACACAAGTTTACAAGATGCACTTGCAAATGATTCAACTGGTGATGAAATTTGGATTGCGGAAGGAAATTATATACCGGGTACAAATAGAACAGATAGTTTTATTTTAAATCAAACAAGTCTTAAACTTTATGGTGGTTTTAATGGAACCGAATCACTTTTATCTGAAAGAAATATTACTTTACATAAAACAATTTTAGATGGAGATGTAAATGGTGATGATACAGGAATTAATTATTTCGGTGTAAACAGATCAGATAACATCCTTAATATAGTCAAAGTTCAGTCGACTAACTGTACAATAGATGGAGTTACCATTGCAAATGGTCATGCTGATGATACTTCATCTAGTGATAGACAAGAAGGTAGTGCTGTTTTAATTGATGCAGACAATATGACTATTAAAAATTGTATAATTGAAAAAAACTTAGTCAGAAGATTAGGTGTTGTACAAATGATTGATTATAAAGGTTTTTTAAATATTGAAAATACTGTTTTTAATGAAAATTTCGGAAATGGTGGTGTTGCACTATATACTAGAGCAAGCGGTGGAATATTAAATGTAAATCTTACTAATTGTCTTGTTAGTAACAATACTTTAGAGGCAGTTTCTGGAGCTGGAAAAACTGGTATTTTATGGTTCAGACAAGATATTAATAACTCCAATTTTGGTCAAACAGTTACTCTAACAAATTGTACTGTTGTAAACAATAATAACAATACTAATACTACAGATGCGACTTTATTAAATAGTTCAAGAATAACTTCAAACCCGCCTGTGAATGTACGAGTATATAATTCTATTTTTTGGGGAAATAGAAATGGGGTTGGAGATGTTATGCACTCCATAGGAAATGATACAAATCAATTAAGCGGTAAAAGTTATATTGTAGAAACTTCAGTAGGTGAAGATGGAGGGTTTGATAATATTGCAACACTTAATGCTATCAGTAATACGAGTGCTTCTAAAATTGCCATTACAAATGTAGATCCTTTATTTAATAGTACAACTGATTTTGGTTTACAATCGTCTTCTCCAGTTGTAAACAACGGAGATAATTCAAAAATACCAAGTGGTGTGACAACAGATATTTTGGGGAATGATAGAATTCAATCGTTAGGTGTAGATTTTGGATGTTATGAATCCCCTCACACTACAGCTAATACTCCTTTGAACATAATTTTTGTAGATACGGATGCGGGGGGTAATAATGATGGCTCTACTTGGGTCGACGCTTATTCAAATTTACAAGATGCTTTAGATAATTATGCAACAGGTAAAGAAATCTGGGTAGCAAAAGGAACATATCATCCATCAGGTTCTAATGGAAGAAATAATACTTTCGAAATTTCAGTTAATAGAACAAAGCTTTACGGAGGTTTTGCGGGTACAGAAAGTAATTTTAATCAAAGAGATTTAAGTGTTAATCAAACAATTCTTTCCGGAGATATTAATGATGATGATACTGGTGTTTCTTTTACAGGTAATAATCGTAGTGAAAATGCGTATAATGTACTTACCGTTAATACGCTAGAAACAACTATTGATGGATTTACCATTTCTGGCGGTCAAGCCGATGGAGCCACTTCAAATACAAGAAGAGGTTCAGGTTTGGCATACAGATCTACCATTGCTTCATTTGATTCAAATGCAAGTGTATCAAATGTAATTTTCGAAGATAATGTTTCAATTTCCAGTGGTACAATTCAAGGAGGGTTAAGAGGAGATTTAGCATTACACAATACTATTATAAGAAATAATTTGGCTCAAAGCGCAACAGCAATTTTTGTTTTTGGTTTCAATCCTGGTTTGGACGTTATAATGTCAAATTGTTTAATTGAAGGGAATACAGTAAGTGACTCTGTATTAGGTACTGGAAGTAATGGAATTTTATGGTTTAGAAATGATGGAGGTGGAACACCAAATGGAACTACCAATGTAACATTAATAAACTCTACTTTGGTCAATAATAAAAATACTTCTAACAGTAGTAATTTAGCAACGTTATTTAACGTAAATAGAAATACCTTCTTTAACAACGGACCAATCAATCTTAATGTTTATAACAGTATTTTTTGGAATAATTTAAATGCAAATAATCAAGAGTTAAGATCAGTTGGAAATGAACATGCTACTTTTCCAAATGGAAATATTCAAGTTAAAAACTCACTTTCTTTTGATGGTTTTTTCAATGTGACTAATACAAATACATTAAGCAGTAATCCTTTGTTTACTGACGATGCAAATAATGATTTTACTTTACAATCTGGTTCTCCTGCGATTGATGCGGGAAGCAGTTCAGATGTTCCTTCAGAGATTACTGAGGATTTAGCAGGCAATGCTAGAATTTCAGGAGGTTCTGTTGATATGGGAGCTTATGAAAGCTTAATAACGCAATATACATTAACATTAAATGCTACTGATGGAACCATAACACCTGATCCAGCTGGAGGAACTTACGACGATGGTACTTCAGTTACATTAACAGCTACACCAGATGCAGGTTATGAGTTTGTAGAATGGAGTGGAGATGCTTCAGGAACAACAAATCCGTTGATAATCACAATGGATGCTGATAAAACTATTACAGCTACTTTTGCACCAATTCAAAGAACATTAACTGTAAACGCTACAAATGGTGCAGTAACTACAAATCCGAATCCAACAAACGGAACTTATGATGATGGTACTTCTGTAACGTTAACTGCAACACCAGATGCAGGTTATGAGTTTGTAGAATGGAGTGGAGATGCTTCAGGAACAACAAATCCGTTGATAATTACAATGGATGCTGATAAAACTATTACAGCTACGTTTGCACCAATTCAGAGAACATTAACTGTAAACGCTACAAATGGTGCAGTAACTATAAATCCGAATCCAACAAACGGAACATACAGTGATGGTGCTTCTGTAACGTTAACTGCAACACCAGATGCAGGTTATGAGTTTGTAGAATGGAGTGGAGATGTTTCAGGAACAACAAATCCGTTGATAATCACAATGGATGCTGATAAAACTATTACAGCTACTTTTGCACCAATTCAGAGAACATTAACTATTACTGCAATTGATGGAAATGTAACCACAAGTCCGAATCCAGTTAATGGTACATATGATCAAGGAACTGTTGTTACTTTAACGGCTGTTCCAGACTCAGGTTTTTCATTTGATGCATGGAGTGGAGATGCTACAGGAACAACTACACAGGTAACTATTACAATGGATTCAGATAAAAATGTTACGGCTACGTTCTCTGCAACCCTGGGAGTAAATGAGGATAAATTTAAGGTTCCATTTAAATTATATCCAAATCCAGTAACAGATGTTTTACGAATAGAATCTCAGGAAGTAGTACATAAAGTTAAAATTTACAATACTTTAGGGAAAGAAGTATTATTCAAGAATTCATTTGATGAAGAGACAATTAATGTATCTAATTTATCACAAGGAATTTATTTTATGATTATTGAAACTGAAACAGGTAAAGGAGTTCGAAGATTCATTAAGAAGTAATTTACAATACATGAAAAGGAGTAAAGATAATTACAGATTCGAAATGACTTTAATTATCATGTATAGTGTCATTTTTTACCTTATAACTTTGCTGTAACCATAAGGCCCTTCTAAACTAGAAGGGCTTTTTTTATGAATAATAAATAAAATTTGACAAAGCATTAGGGTAAATAGGAATTGAACTGTTTTATTTTTTGATGAGGTGATTTTCACATACAATTATGTAAAATTTTATTATGAAATTATTGATACGTATAAATTAATTATGAAGAAAAGTAAAGATAACTATGGTTTTGAGATAACATTGTTTGTGATGTATAGTGTAATATTTGTTCTAATACTTTTGTTATAAAAAAATAGAGCCCATCTAGGAAATGTAAGGGCTCTTTAGTATTTGGTGTTTTGGAGGAACAATTTAAGAATGCCATTAAAAATAACGATTTTTCAGATTACATACAAAAAAGGAGGAGTACACTTAAACTTTAAAAAGTTATTGAATATTTCATTCTTTATGTTGTTTTTTGTTTTGTAAACAACAAATTATTTACACTTTCGTTAAAAATAATCGATTCAATCCGCTATAAGAAGCATTCATTATAGTGTTTTTATAATAAAGTTACTTAATTTTCTTTCTTGGTTTTGTATATAACACAATGAATTAGGGTTCTTTAACAATTAATATTAGTTAATTGTTTTGAAATGAAATATATTTGCGGGCTTAAAGTAAATGTTACTAAATGAAATTTTTGATTAGAGTTATTTGTTTGTTTCTTTCGGTAGTAGGGATTCAGGCCCAAGAAACCTTGCCAATTTATCAAGATTACTTATCTGATAATGTTTACTTAATCCATCCAGCTGCAGCTGGTATTGGAGATTGTGGAAAAATTCGTCTAACTGCAAGAACACAATGGTTAGGTGTTGAAAATGCTCCCGAACTTCAAACATTAAGTTTTCATGCAAAGGTAAATGCAGACTCCAAAGCTGCGTATGGAGCTATAATATTCAATGACAAAAACGGATTTCATTCCCAGTTAGCTTTTCAAGGTACATATGCTTATCATTTAGATTTAGATAGAGGAAATACTTTTAATCAGTTATCTTTTGGTTTATCTCTTTCAGGAGTTCAAAATCAGGTTGATCAAAGTACTTTTACCGGAGACCCTACGGTAAGACAAGTCATCGAAAGTGAATTATATGTAAATGCTGATTTTGGTCTGGGGTATCATTATAAAGGGTTATCAAGTTATTTAACTATCAAAAATATATTCTTATCGGCTAAAGATGTTCTTAGAAACGAGTTTGAAGCGCTAAATCTCAGAAATTACATATTAGGTGCAGGATATTTCTTTGGAAATGAAACTAAACTTCAATATGAACCGTCTTTTATGTTCCAATTCAAGGAACAAACGCAAGAAAAAATTCTTGATCTAAACGTAAAGGTTTACAAGAACTTTCGAAAAACTAGACTTTGGTTAGCTGCTTCTTTCAGATCTTCTTTTGGCGGAAATACCTTCGGTAATGCTCAATACATTTCTCCTATAGTAGGTGTCAATTTCAATCGTTTTATGTTCTCATACACTTACACGAAACAATCAGGAGATATTTTATTTGCTGATTCAGGATTTCACCAAGTAACTTTAGGTATGAATGTATTATGCAGGAAAAAGAGATTGGCAGCATGTCCCAATATTAACGGCCAACTATTCTAAAAGTTTTTTTCTGTAATAATAACATCCATGTGTTTTCTTAAAATGTTTTTTAAGGTTGTTCCTTCTTTATTTATATAGAAAGTGTTACGAGTTTTGGATTTAGAGGTACTTAATAAATTTTCTTGAGCTAAAATATTTTTTGTCTGTTTGGCAACTGCCTCACCAGAATCGATAATTTTAATACTATTTCCTGTGATTTTTTGAATTTTTGGTATAAGATAAGGGTAGTGTGTACAACCGAGCACTAAGCAGTCTATATTTTGAGTAATCATAGGTTGTAGATATTGATTAAGTAAAGTGTCCATTTCATTCGAATCAATTTTCCCATTCTCGATTAGTTCCACTAAACCTTCCCCAATTTGTTCTATTATTTCTACTTCTTGATTAATTTTGGAAGAAGTTTGTTCAAATAAAGAACTGTTTAATGTTCCTTTTGTTGCTAAAATTCCAATTTTGTTCGATTTGGTTTGTATAGATGCAGGTTTAATTGCGGGTTCTATTCCTATAAAAGGAACTCCGTAATTCTTACGCAAATATGAAATTGCATTTGTAGTAGCAGTATTGCACGCAATGACAATAATTTTGCATTGTCGACCTAACAAGAACTCTGTATTTTTGATAGATAGGTCAAGTATCGTCTCTTTTGATTTGTGTCCATAAGGTGCATTTTTACTGTCAGATAAATAAATGGTTTGTTCAAGTGGAAGTAAAGTATGGATTTCTTTCCAAATTGAAGTACCTCCAATTCCCGAATCAAAAATACCTATTGGTTGTTGTTTTGTTGCCTTCATTATAACTCCTGCAAAAATAAAAATCCTGCTTTATTAAGCAGGATTTTTAAATAATATATTGATTTCTTGATTAGAATCCTAATTTAGCTTTTACAGCAGTAAAAATATCATCTCCTTTTTCGAATACTAGTAATCCTTTACCAGGAGAGGCATCAAGAACGTAAATAAATCCTTTTTCAGCAGCTACAGCTTTAATTGCTTCTTCAGCTTTCTTTAGGATAGGTAAAGTTTTTTCCTGATATCTTTTTGCCATTTCTTGATTCATAGTTTGCTCCGCTTGAGCGATTTTAGCTCTATCTTGTTGAACCTCCTGAGCTCTTTTTACGTTAACTTCTTGAGTTTGTGTCTTACCTTCTGCTTCGTATTTTTTTACTTTAGCCTCAAGTTTTTTAAACATTCCTTCGATATCGCTTCTGTAAGTGTTTCTTAATTTTTCAAGATCCGCTTTCAATGCTTTTGTTTCAGGCATCTCAGCTAATAACTTGTCCGTATTAATGTGTGCAACTTTTTGAGCATTCGCCACACCACCTAATCCAATCGTAAAAATCGCAACTAATAATAACGTCTTAAAATGTTTCATCTTTGTTTTAATTTAAATTTTATGTTCTTTTTTCTTGTTAATTATCTATTTATTGATCGTTTGATTCTTGATTCTTTTTGTCTTCGTCTTCTTTCTTTTTAGCCGCTTCTTTAGCTTTCTTTAAGGCCTCTTTTTTCTCTCTCAACAATCTTCTTTTTTCTTCTCTAGCTTTTAACTTAGCTTCACGTTTATCTTTTATTTCCTGAAGCTTTTTTTCTCTATCAGAAAGTTTTTTCTGTTTCAGGGCTTCTTTTTTAGCTTGACGTTGCTTCGCTGCTTCAGAGAGTTCATTATTACTTAATAATTCTTTTTTAGCAGCAATCTTATCGCGTTTAGCTTGTTGCTTCTGGTCAATATTTATCAACTTTAAAACTAGTGAGCTAATATCGTGTTTTTTATTAGAATACAACATTATTAATTCACTCGATTTATCAAAAACAAAATCATATTTTTTTCTTGCAGCTATTGTTTGAACAGCATTGTAAACTTGATCTTGAATTGGTTGAATTAGTTTCTTACGTAAAATATACATATCCCCGTTCGTACCAAAATACAGAGACTCTAACTTCCTGAAGGCCTGTTGTTTTACTAAGATATCTTCTTCGCGTTCTTCGATAAGCTCTGGAGTAAGAATTGCCTTTTCATTTCCTAAGTCGGTTTTCAATAGCTCAATAGCCCTAGCCTCTTTATCAAGGTTTGCTCTCCACTTGGCCACTTTATCGTTCAAAGCGTTTTGAGCTTCGATGTATTGAGGTATATTCTGAAGAATATAGTCCATATCAATAAAAGCAATTTTTTGATTTTTCTGCGCTGCAACGCTACCTACAATAAGTAAAAGAGCGAATGTTAAAATGTTTTTTTTCATCTTTATAATGTGTTTTGAAAAAACCGTGCCAAAAAGCTATACACATCACAAATGTAAGTTTTTAGAATTGTCTTCCAATAATAAAATGCGTTTGCCATCCAGATTTTTCTGTTTCTCCTGGTAAAGGATCAAATCCGTGGGCAAAATCAATACCTAATAATCCGAAAGCTGGCATAAAAATTCTTACACCTAATCCAGCAGATCGTTTCAATTCAAACGGATTAAAAGTACTAAAATTGTCATAAGCATTACCTGCTTCTAAAAATCCTAGAGTATATATTGACGCAGATGGTTTATCTGTGATTGAATAACGTAATTCTAACTGGAATTTATTATAGATAGAACCTCCTTCCAACGAGGAAATTCTATTGTTGGCGTAACCTCGTAAACCGACTATTTCTCTTCCATCTAATTGTCCTTGAGCAATTCCATCTCCTCCAACGAAATATCTTTCAACTGGAGTAAGTCCTAACTCATTATTGTAAGTTCCTAAGTAGCCTAATTCGAAGTTAGACATCAACACTAGCTTTTTGGCTAAAGAAGTATACCATTTACCTTTTGCAGATAACTTATAGTATTCTAACCAATTGTAGCGATCAGCTAAAAAGTCTTGACGTTCCTCATCGGTTAGATTATCAGGTTCAGTTAAGTCTTTACCATTCACTAATGAATAAGGGAAAGTTGCTTTTGCTCTCAATGTAAATTCAGATCCGTAAGTAGGGAAAATTAAACTCGGTCCAGCTGAATTTCTACTGAATGAAACAGTATATGATAAGTTGTTTAAATTACCATTATTTAAGATGGAATTAGAATTACCAACTCTATATGGAAAATTATCTAAGGCAATTCTTTGGAAACTTATATTTTGCGCTAAAGTAAAGAAGTCATCTGGCCATTGCAATCTTTTAGCTAATCCAATTGAGGCTCCTAAAATACCTAAACTTTGGCTTCTATCTACTTGATTTGTTCTAAAGTCAAAACGATACTGATTTGAGAAATAAATAGAAAATGAAAGTGATTGTGGTTTTTTACCACCTAACCAAGGCTCAGTAAATGATAAACTGTATGTATTGTTAGTTCGACTAGCTTGTAAACGTAAAGATAAACTCTGACCATCTCCCATTGGAAGTGGTGTATATGCATCTTTATTAAAAATGTTTCTAATTGAGAAGTTGTTAAACGATAATCCTAACGTACCTATAAAAGATCCTCCACCAAATCCACCTTGTAATTCAATTTGACTACCTCCTTTTTCTACGACAGAAAATTCAATATCTGCAGTTTTATTCTGATAATCAGGTTTTACATCAGGAATTACGTTTGTGTCGAAAAATCCTAACTGTCCAATTTCACGAATAGATCGAATTATATTTTGTCTACTGAATAAATCACCGGGTTTTACTCTTAATTCTCTATATATAACGTGATCATTGGTCTTATCATTTCCAGCTACAGTTACTTTTCTAATCGTTGCAGGTTCATCTTCTCTAATTCTGATTTCAACTGTAATAGAGTCGTTTTTAACCTTTGTTTCAACTGCGTTTACTTGTGAAAATAAATAACCGTTATTATGGTATAATGTTTGGATATCTTGTGAGTCTGGTGTTCCGTCGCCAGAAATTCTTTCTTTTAAGACTTTTCCGTTATAAACATCCCCCTTTTCAATCTTTAAAAATTGGTTTAAGAAATCATCAGTATATTTTTTATTACCAACGAAAAGTATATCTCCAAAGCGATATTGCTTACCTTCTTCTATGTCAATTTCTAAGTTAATCGTGTTATCTTCGTTCCATGTCAAACGATTGTCTAATACACGTGCATCCCTAAAACCTAATTCGCTGTAACGTTCTAAAACATTTTCTAAATCTTCTTTAAAATCATCTTCAATGTATTTCGATGATTTCCAAAAACGTCCTAAGAATTTTCTCTTAGTGTTCTTCATTAAGCCTCTCAATTTGTTTTGAGATAACGCTTTATTTCCGACGAAATCAATATTTTTAATTTTAATACGATCTCCTCTGTCAATATGAATATACATGTTAACAGTATTCGTATCGGTCGTATCTCTTTTAGTGTTAAGAGAAACTTTTGTTTTTAAATATCCTTTATCCGTATATTTTTTCGTGATATAGTTGCGTGTTGTTACAATTAAGTTATCGGTAACTTGTACTCCTTTTTTTAATTCAGTTTCCTTGATTAATTCTCTGGATTTTGATTTACTAACACCTGTAATGGTCGCTGTGTTCAACTTTGGTAATTCAACTACATCGAATTGTAGATATACTGTATTACCATCGATTTTTGAAAGATAAACGTCTACAGCACTAAATTGTTTACTTTCATATAACTTTTTGATAGCACTTGTTAATTTATCTCCAGGTAATTTAATAGGTTGTCCTTCAGATAATCCTGTGTAAACTTTAACGGTAGATTCTGTGAATTTCTGTAATCCAGTGACTGTAAAACCACCTAAAATATACTCTTTTCCCTTTTCGTAATTAATTTTACTCGATTCCTTTGGGTTAGGCTGGATAGAATCTTTTGTTGTTTCTTGCGCTATTGAAATTGCCGTTGTAGTGAAGAATAACACTACTAATAAAAATCCTCTATACATCTGTACCAATCTGTTCACTTGTCTTTCCAAATCTACGTTCTCTGTTTTGATAGTTTATTACTGCGTCGAAAAGATCATCTTTTCTAAAGTCTGGCCATAAAACATCTGTAAAGTACAGTTCTGCATAGGCCATTTGCCACAATAAGAAATTGCTGATTCTCTGTTCGCCACTTGTACGAATCATAAGGTCAACATCGGGCAAATTAAATGTATATAAATGATTATTTATAATTTTTTCATCAATTTTTTTTGGGTCGATTTCGTTATTAACAACTTTTTTAGATATGTTTTTGATAGCATTAACAATTTCTTCTCGACTGCCATAACTTAAAGCAAATGTTAGGGTTATGGTACTATTATTTCTTGTTTCGTGTATTACTTCTTGAAGTACTCGTTGTGCTTTTTTAGGTAAGTTTTCAATAGCTCCGATACTATTCACTTTAATTCCATTTTTGTGAAAATCTGGAAGTTCTTTTTTAAGCGAGTTAATCAGTAAACTCATTAAAGCATCTATTTCTAGTTTTGGACGATTCCAGTTTTCAGTTGAAAAAGCGTAAAGTGTTATATATTTGGTTCCTAAATCTGCAGCTCCTTCCACAGATTGTCTAACCGCATCTAAAGCATTGCGATGTCCAAAAACGCGTTGCATGCCCTTTTTCTTTGCCCATCGTCCATTACCATCCATAATTATGGCTATATGATTAGGGACTTTATGTAGGTTTATACTTTGTAGTTTTTCATTCATAAATCATTCGTTATCAGCGTAGCATGCCGGTCTTCCAAAAGTATATACTAATGAGAATCCCGTAAAAGTATAAAAATCATTACCATTACCTCCAAAATTTAGCGAAGTAATTTTATCCGTAGTATAATCAATATCATCTGTAAAAGTCAGTCTTACAGCTGATTCAAAAGCAAAAGCTAAATGGTCAGTTATTCTTCCTTTAACCCCGATTCCTATTGGTATTGCTAAAGAAATATCACTTGTAAATTGAACATTCCCTCCAACGACAGACTCAGGAGTTTTGTAATTATATGCTGCTACTTGAGCCAGTATATAAGGAGTAAAAGTATGACCCAAAGAACGAACATTGTATTCAAAAAAGTTGAATTCTAATCCAGCTGCTAATTCGTGAATTGTATTGTTAAAACTAAAGTTCCTTTGTTCCCTTAATATGTCATCAGATTCATTATCATTACCGTTTACAGGAAGTGTATTATAATTCGCTCGAATAGCGATTCTTGGATTAAAATTGTATTTGTAAACTAATCCTCCCGCAAATTTATTTGGAAAAATATAATTAGTCCTTCCTATATCCCCAATAAAATTAGAGCCCCCTAAGAAAACACCAACCTCATGGATTTGAGAATACGAAACACTTGTTAAAAATGTAAATAATATTAATATATACCTCCTCATTGTTAGAAATAGCGTGCAAATATATGGAATTGAATTTGCTTTAAAAAGTTAATAATCTGTCTTTTTGATTAACTTCTTTTTCAGAGAATTATTGTAGTGAAAGTACCTTTTAAGAAGAGGCTTGATTTCTTATGTCTTCACCCCACAATAATTTTTTGCGTAATGTTTTTAAATATGATTGATCTTCTAATTGTATAGTTTTAATGGTAAAAGGTGCTTTTTCAATGTATATTTTGGTCTCTTGTGGAACCGTAGTTATTCTTGAATCTAGAGAAATTAGAAAATCTTTCTCTCTTGCACTAATCTCTAATTGAATAGTTGTTTCTTCTGGAATTACAATTGGTCTTGCGTTTAAATTATGCGGAGCTATCGGAGTAATAATTAAACTTGTTGAGTCTGGTAAAATTACAGGTCCATTGCAGCTTAATGAGTAACCTGTTGAACCAGTTGGTGTCGCAATAATTAAACCATCTGCCCAATAATTGGTTAAATACTCTTCGTTTAAGTATGTTTTTATACCAATCATGGATGTGGTATTTCTTCGAGCAATAGTTATTTCATTTAAGGCAAAGTTTACATCAGAGAATGTATTGGTTTCAGGTGTTGTTTTCAATTGGAGTAATGTTCTTTCTTGAACACTAAATTTTCCCTTCATTAAAAGATCAATGGCTTCTTTTATTTCTTTTTTCTGAACAGTTGCCAAAAAGCCCAATCTACCCGAATTTATTCCTAAAATTGGAATTTTTAAATCTCTGACATAGGTAACTGCTCGTAATATTGTTCCATCACCACCAACTGAAAATAAAGCATCAAATGAATCTGATAAATCGTCAAAACTAGCAAATACAGGATATTTTTTGTTTAGAAGATCGTGTTGAGAAAGTAGTTCGTAAAATTCTTTTTCTATAAATACCACGACGTTATACTTTTCTAATGCCTTTATTAAGGCCTTGATTTCTTTCTCGCTCGATAAGGAGTAAGATTGCGCGTATATTGCTACTTTTTTCAATCGGTCTTCTATTAAATTTAATTTACATGTCAAGATATTTCTTGAAGTAGTTTGCTCTATCCTTAAGTTCTTCTAAAAACATATCATCTTCTAATTGAGAAATAACGTTATAATCATACCTTCGGAAGGTTTGAATAATCTCATTCATTTCCTCAGAAGAAATTTTTAATGTAATTTCAACATTATCTACCGTTTCTCTTGAAACATAGAGCCCCAATAATTTAGCTTTATTGCTTTCTACAATTTGTGCAACTTGACTAATGGTAAAATCTGCTTTCGTTTTTGAAACAATTAACGTTATATTATCGTTATGCATAAACGGACTATCAGCGAAAACATCTAGAATATCTCTTAAGTCATAATATCCAAGGTATTCTTGTTTTTCATCCAAAACTGGAATGATATTACAGTCGTTTTCCGCAAAAAGAGAAATTAACTCTAGTAAAGAAGATTTTTTATCCGCATGAAAATGTTGAATCAAATGAATATATTCATGTAAAGCAGTGTCTTTGTTTTCTATGGTTTGGATGTCGTCCTCAGCGAAACATCCTATCAACTTATTGTCCTTTACAATTGGTATATGTGTAATGGGTAAATGTTCACACAATTGTAATGCACTACTTACAGAATCTTCTGAAGTAAGTGCTTTAATTTCTTTTAAAATGTAGTCGTTAATATTCATAGATACAAACGTAAATATTCATTGATACGAATATAGTTTAAAAACTTTTAATAGGTTATTTTTGTATTCTTAAAATACAGAGATGACAAAATTAAGTGTTAACGTTAATAAAATAGCTACCTTAAGAAATTCAAGAGGAGGTAATGTGCCGAATTTATTAAAGGTAGCGTCAGATATTCAAAGTTTTGGAGCTAATGGAATTACAATTCATCCAAGACCAGACGAGCGTCATATTCGTTATCAAGATGCTTATGATTTAAAACCAATTGTTTTTACAGAGTATAATATAGAAGGTAATCCTATTAAAAAGTTTACAGACTTGGTTCTAGAGATAAAACCAACTCAAGTGACTTTAGTTCCTGATGGAGAAGATGTACTTACCTCAAACGCTGGTTGGGATACTGTTAAGCATCAGTCATACTTGCAAGAAATAGTTGCTGAATTTAAAAATGCAGGTATAAGAACTTCAATTTTTATAGAAACAGATTTAAGATTAATTGAAGCTGCAGCAAAAACAGGTGTGGATAGAATTGAGTTGTATACGGAAGATTTTGCAAAGGAGTTTGAAAGAGGGAATAAAGATGCTGTAAATCCTTACACTCAAGCTGCTGTTTTGGCAAATGAATTAGGTTTAGGTATAAACGCAGGACATGATTTAAATCTAGAGAATATTGAATTCTTTAAAAATAACATTCCAAATTTAGCAGAAGTATCTATAGGTCACGCGTTAATTTCTGAAAGTATTTATCTTGGGTTGGAGAATGTGGTAAATATGTATTTAGATCGATTGAAATAGTCATGGAGAATATCTTACATTCTAAAGTGGTTGGCGAAGGAAAACCATTTTTAATTCTACATGGTTTTTTCGGAATGGGAGACAATTGGAAAAGTTTGGCAAATAAATTTTCAGAGGAGAATTTACAAGTACACTTAGTTGATCAGAGAAACCACGGAAGGAGTTTTCATTCGGATGAATTTAATTATGATGTATTGGTTGAAGATTTAAAGAATTATATCGACTATCATAAATTAGAAAAGGTAATTTTATTAGGTCATTCAATGGGAGGAAAGACCGCAATGTTATTTGCTACAAGATATCCTGAGTTAATTGAGAAGTTATTAGTTGCGGATATAGCTCCAAAGGAATATCCACCGCATCATCAAGATATAATTAGAGCTTTAAACTCTATTGATTTTGCAATTCATAACTCACGTAAACTAATTGATGAAAAATTGTCGGAGCTAATTCCTGAAATCGGTGTTCGACAGTTTATTCTAAAAAACACCTATTGGGTTGAGAAAGGTCAACTAGGCTTTCGTTTTAATTTAGAATCGTTAACTGAGAATTATAATGAAGTAATTGTAGGTTTACCAACAGGTGCAACCTTTGAAGGTGAAGTTCTATTTTTAAGAGGAGGGAAGTCACAGTACATTCTAGATCAAGATGCTCCTTTGTTAAGCGCACATTTTTCAGATTATAAGCTTGTTACTGTGCCCAATGCCGGACATTGGCTACATGCAGAAAATCCGAAAGATTTTTATAAATTGGTGATGAACTTTATACAATAAAAAGCATCTTGAAAAATAACAAGATGCTTTTATATTCAAGGAATTTTCAAAAATCTATCCCCTTCTGTCTTCTCTTCTTTCTATTCGATCTTCGATCATTTCCTTTTTATCTTCAACGATTTCTGTCTTTGTTTCGGCGATATCTGCTGCCATAGTTTGAGCAAATTCTTGAAGTAGTTTAGAGTTTGTAATTAATTGATGTTTTCCAGGCGCTCTTTTTGCTAAGAAATTATATTTTTTAATTGCTTTCATAATTTCTTTTTGACGGTCAGTTCTTTTAATTTGTCTTGTTAAGTCTCTTCTGTCATCTTTTTTGTCCCTTCGGTCATCTCGTTTGTCGCGAACATCATCTCTGTAAGCTCTTCTTCTACTGTTCGTGTGATTGGAAGCTTCTCTCTGTGAACGACCCAACTCTCTTCGACTTTGTTGTAATTCCTTTTGATCTTGTCTGATTTTACGTTTACTTTCTTTGATTTCACGTTTCATATCAGATAAAATTTCAGCTTTTAGTGATTTCACAAGTTTATTATCATGTTCAATAAACGCTTCCTCAAATGCATTAATCTTGGTTTTAAAACTTTTGAGTTGTGCAATGTCTTTTTTCAACTGTTTTTGATTCAAGAGCATTGCTTTGTTGTTATCAATTGCTTCTTTAGTATTACCTAAATTTTGGGCGCTTAAAGAGCTAGTTGCTGCAACTAAAACTCCTGCTAAAATGGATTTAATTACTCTCATAATCTAACTTGTTTTTTAATAAGACAATAAAAATGTAAAATGGTTTAATTAAATAAATAAAGAAGCCAGTATAATTATATACTGGCCTTTTATTATTTTTTTCACGAAACTAGTTTTCACTATTCTGTTCAGCGAATATTTTCTTTTGATAACGTCCTTGAACAATGTCAGTAATTACTAAAATCACAATTACAAAGTAGAAAGTTGTTTTACTCATTGGTTCAATTGGGTTTCCAAATAATTTAATATGGGCTAAGTGGCCACCTTCTGTTACTAACATAATTCCAACTACGAGTAATATGAATAGTCCTAGTACCTCATACATTCTGTTTTTAGCCAAGAAAATTGAAATTTTATCAGCTAAGAAAAGCATTAAAAGTCCACTTATTACGATAGCAATAGCCATAACAATAAAAGCAGTCGTTGAATTTTCAATTTCACTAGTCAAACCAATGGCTGCTAAAATAGAATCGAAAGAGAATACTAAATTCATAATAACAATACTTACAATGGCAGCATTTGCTGATTTAGTTCTTTTTCCGTCACCTTCCACATTATGATCTAAGTCTTTTATAGAAATCATATGCCAAATTTCTTTAATTGCAGTGTAAATAATGAATCCACCTCCAGCTAATACAATTAAACTATGACCGTTGAAAGCAAATTTCACAACATTATCAATTCCTCCTGATAGGAATGCAAAAGGCTCTTGAAAGAAATCAATAATAGAAACCAAAACAAAAAGTAAAACAATACGTAATCCAATGGCGATTAAAATTCCTGTTTTACGAACGCGTTTACGCTCTTTTTCTGGTGCTTTTTTAGATTCTAAAGAAATGTATAATAAATTATCGAATCCTAATACAGCTTGAAGCATTACAAGCATTAATAGAGTAAAAATGATTCCAACCATTTGTGAAAGTGTTTAATTTTTTTGCGCTAATTTATAGGAAATAATACAAAGTTTCAAAGTGGAGTTATATTCTGTTTCGAAATCATTAGTTGTCTATTTTTTTTACTAGCCAAGAATGAGTTCCCCATGTTTTATAAAGTTGAGAGAACTTTATTTTAGGTAGTTCATTTTCTGATAGAAGTATTTCTTCTAAGCCGCGAACAAAATCAAAAATATCATTGGTTAGTTCTATGTGAGTTTGAGGATATTCGTCTGGATCGTAATAATAAGTTTTATCTTTATGCTCTCCTTTTAATCCTAATAAAATTCCTCCAATTGTGCAATATCCTACAGTTAAGTAATCAATGTCGTCTTTTTGTTCAATTTCTTTAGCAAATAACATGGAATCTTCAATGGAATTAAATCCTGTAAAATCGATTTCTGGTTTTAGAGTGTAACTATAATAGGTTAGATATCTTTCGTCATTATGATCTGGATGAATATAAGTTTCATAACTTAAAGAATTGTTTCTAAGTAAGAAGTTTTTAGCGAATATTTTATAAATAGGAGGTATTTCAAGATTGTACTTTTTCTCCAAATTAATCAAATTGACTTGATCAGAAATACTTCTTGACCTTAATAGTTCGAAACCTTTTTTCATGAATGTTCTATAGGTTAACTTTTCTTTATATTTTGATCGTGTTTCTTAAAATTGTAAACCATTCCATAATTATTTTGTGAAAATCACTCGTAGGAAGGGTAAGGTCGAAATGCTCAAAATCACTTCCGATTAACTTTGTGTTTAGTTTTTCAACATAGGCTAAACCTACAACATCAGCTCTAATATCATTAAAATCAAATACTTCATTAATTACTAACATAAGTTCAGGTAATAAATCTTCCTCAATGTCTTTGATTTTATCCCAAAAAGATAGAAAATGAACTAAAATTTATTTGCTACTATCTTCAGAAGTAACGATATTGTTCTTAATAGCAAGATTATACTTTTTGAAGATGCTTTTCATTAGCAGTTCAAGTATTGTTATGAAAAATTTATCTTATTTAAAATAAAGTTATTTCGGATTATTGATTATTTGTTTTTGCTCATTTCTTTTATGCTAAGATTTAAGTATTTTACGAATCTAAATACTACATAGAATAAAAAGATAATAAAAACGAAAGAGATTAATTGACCAATTATTAATCCGAAACTGTAATCATTATAGGTTTCCATAATTTTTTTCGTAAAAATAAAACTTTCTCTAAATTAAGTGCCATTTTTTACATGAATTTCAAATACTTTATGCCAAAAGTTCTTGTTTTTGAGTTTGGTATAGTTTTGGTCATTAACAAGAAAAATAAAAAAATGAAATTTCTAACAAAATTATTATTAACGGCATTCGCAGTATTGGTTTTGTCAAATTTATTAAGAGGAATTGTTGTGGATAATTACGTTACGGCTGTAATAATCGCATTTGTAATTGCTATACTGAATATGTTTGTACGTCCAATTTTGATAGTGCTTACACTACCAGTTACCATCTTAACACTAGGTTTGTTTCTACTAGTTGTAAATGCTATTATTATTTTAATGGCGGGAGAATTAGTTGAAGGATTTTACGTAAAAGGATTTTTTACTGCACTTTTATTTAGTGTTTTATTGTCAGTATTCAGGTCGGTTTTATTCGGTTTGCTCAAAGAAGAAAAATAGAATCTATTAGTTTTATATAAGTATCTTTATTTCAATTGTATAAAATGCTTGTTAGACTAATTTAAAAATAGTAATTTTGCACCCAATTTTTTAAGAAGATAATAGTCAAATGAATATTACAAAAGAAAACGTAGACGCATTAAATGCCATTGTGAAGGTTGATATTGTTGCTGAAGATTATAAAGACAAAGTAACAGAGGTTTTAAACGATTACCGTAAAAAAGCAAATATTCCTGGATTTAGAAAAGGAAATGTTCCTATGGGTATGGTAAGAAAGCAGTACGGTAAAGCGGTTATGATTGACGAGGTAAATAAACTTTTACAAGATAGTTTAAACAAGTTCTTGGTTGAGGAAAAATTAGACATCTTAGGAAATCCATTACCAGTTGTAAAAGACGATTTTTCTTGGGATACTGATAAATTTTCATTTGAGTTTGAATTAGGATTAGCTCCAGAGTTCGATGTTGATGTAAAAGGTAAAAATAAGATTACTGAATATAAAATTGTTGCTACTGATGAGTTAATCGATAAAGAGCTTGAAAATATTCAAAACCGTTACGGTAAATTAATCACTTTAGAAGAAGGTGAAGAACATGCAAATGTAACAGGTACTTTTTTAAATGAAGAAAAGGAGATTAACAAAAAATCTACGTTCTTAGTAAACGATTTAAAAGGAAAGAAGAACGAAAAAAAATTCATCGGAGCAAAAGTTGGTGATGTTGTTGAGTTAAATACCAAAAAACTTTTTGAAGAAGATGTGAAATTAGCTCCAGCATTAGGTGTTACTAAAGAAGTAGCTGATGAGTTAGATGTAACAGTAACTTTCACTATCGAAGAAATCAGCAAAACTGAACCAGCTGATCTTGATCAAGATTTATTTGAAAAGGTGTTTCCAGACGGAAGTGTTACTACGGTAACTGAATTAAAGGAAAAAATAAAGCAAGATGCTGAAGGACAATTTCAACAACAAGCTGATCAACAATTATTAAACGCAGTAACTGAGCATTTTATTGATAGTACTAAATTTGATTTACCAGCAGAATTCTTACAAAAGTGGTTACAAACTGCTGGAGAAAAAGAATTATCTGAAGATGAAGCTAAAGAAGAATATACTAAATCTGAAAAAGGATTGCGTTACCAATTAATCGAAGGTAAGATTATGAAGGATAACGATATCAAATTAGAGTACCCAGAGTTATTAGATTACACTAAAGGATTTATTAAAGCTCAAATGGCTCAATTTGGTAACTTGAACCCAGAAGAGGAGGAGTTAAACAATATTGCTGGTAGAGTTCTATCGAATCAAGAAGAGGCTCAACGATTACAAACTCAATTAATTTCACAGAAATTATTAACGTTTTTCAAGGAAAATATGAAGTTTAAGAGTAAGGAAGTAAGCTACGAAGACTTTATTAAAGAAGTTTACAAATAGTCTTTACAATGAAGAGATAAAAAAAGCCAATGCATTCGCATCGGCTTTTTTTATGTTTTAATTAAAATGTTTATTCATAAATCACGTCAAATTGATAAACAGGATCTTCATTTTCAAATTGAAATATTTTAGAGTAATCCATCACATTATTTATTCCTTCTAGTTCACATAAGTACCGAACAACTGCATTGAGTCCATTAAAGAGATTATCTTTATCGGTACTGTTTTTTGGTTTAGGATTGTAATGACTTAATGGAACTACAAAACCACAAGCTTCTAAAAATATTTTTTCTATTTGTAATAATTCTAATGGGGTATAACCATTAAAACGTCTTCCCAATTTTTGATGGATGTTACCTACATAATTTAATTCCGTAGATCCGTGCTCATCAGATAAGTGTTTCCAGCTATCGTGATTATCTAAAATATTACCAACAGCACAAGCTGAACAGCATTCTGGGTTTAATTGATTGTTATGAAAAGCGTTGTAGAGTTTGATTAGGGCTTGTTCTAAACGTTTTGGTGTCGTCATATCTTCATCATTTATCTCTCTAAATATACAAAATATTGGTTGTACCTTTGCGGAAATTAAGTTAAATGACAACTTTCGAAGAATTAGATTTATCGAATCCATTAAGAAACGCAGTTCATGATTTAGGCTTTGAACATCCAACGCCAATTCAAGAAGAAGCATTTCCTGTTGTGAGATCAGGAAAAGATATAGTAGGAATAGCACAAACAGGTACTGGTAAAACTTTTGCTTACATTTTACCTGTTCTTAGAGATTTAAAATTTTCAAAACAATTAAATCCTAGAGTATTAATTCTTGTACCTACACGTGAGCTAGTATTGCAGGTTGTAGATGAAATAGAAAAGTTGTCAAAATATATGACTTTACGGGTTCTCGGTGTTTATGGAGGTGTAAATCTGAATCGTCATAAACAGGCTGTTGCCGAAGGATGTGATATTATTGTAGCAACTCCTGGTAGATTATATGATTTAGCGTTAAGTAGAGTTTTGAAGATGAAATCTATTCAAAAGTTAGTGATCGATGAGGTTGATGTAATGTTAGATTTAGGTTTTAGATTTCAACTTTTAAACATTTTTGATTTACTTCCAGATAGAAGACAGAATATTATGTTTTCTGCTACCATGACTGAGGATGTAGAAACTCTAATTGATGATTTCTTTATTGCTCCTAAAAAAATAGCCATTGCCGTAAGCGGAACTCCGTTGGATAATATTGAACAAACATGTTACAATGTTCCCAACTTCTACACAAAAATGAATCTTTTAAATTTCTTATTGTTTGATAAAAGTGAGTTTGATAAAGTTTTAATCTTTGCGCCCAATAAAAGAAATGCAGATCGTATATTTAACTTGTTAGAAGAAGAATTTCCTGGTCAAAATTGTGTTATTCATTCTAATAAAACTCAGAATTACCGTATAAAATCTATTGAAAATTTTAATGAAGGAAAACATAGAATTTTAATAGCTACAGATGTTATTGCGCGTGGTTTGGATTTACAAGAAATTTCACATGTCATAAATTTTAACCCTACCAATTACCCAGAAAATTATATGCATCGAATTGGACGTACGGGTAGGGCCGAGCATAAAGGTAAATCGATATTATTAGTTACGGAAAAAGAACAAGAGGCGAAAAAAGGAATTGAGGAATTAATGAATTATGAAATCCCTTTATTAGAAATTCCAGAACCAGTTGAAATCTCAAAACAATTAACTGAAGAAGAGCGTCCGAAAGAAGATCAGTCACAATCAAGAAATAGAAATTCCCAAGAGTATGTTCCAGGTCCTGCTTTTCATGAAAAGAAGGAAAAGAATAAAAAGGTAAACCTTGGTGGGAGTTATCGAAGAGAAATAGCAAAGAAATATAAAAAACCAAAGACAAGAGGAGATAAAAATTTCAATAAAAGAAATAAAAAGAGAAAATGAGAGTCTTAACAGAACAAGAACTACATAACTTAGCCATGAACATTGCTGGTAAAAAGTTAGAAGAAATGGGTTATGAATTTGTTGCAGTAAACAGCGAATTGAAAAAGCATCCTCAATTTGTTCTTTTCAAAAAAGGGGAACGTACAATTTTTGTTTTAGTGAAAGCTACAAATAACCTTCAAAATCCAAATGATTACGATACTATTTGGATGGAAACTTTTAAAGCTCATGCAAAAGAACGCAACGCAGAGGTTTGGTTCGCTGGTGTTGGTTTGGCAAATGCAGAGAGTATTGATTTGCCTGTTTTGAAGGATCAACCATATTATGTTGCCTTTGAAAACTTCTTAAAATTAACTAGTTAGCAGTTTTTACTATGTAATTTAGGTGGATTTGTTATCCAAATATGTTGATTTTTAGGCTTTTGATACAAAAAGGGGCGAAAACCTATGAAAATCAATGAATTGTGTCTTATCTTTGCACTGGGATTATTTTAAATTATTAACATCATGGGGAAATTATTACTTAAAAGAGTAAATAGTTTTTTTAAGAAGTTGTTTACAACTTTATCTGAGTTTGGAAGCGGAGCTAGCTACGCAATCAGACATTAAAAAAAACAAAACTATTTTACGAAATTCACCTACTATTAGAAAAATAGTAGGTGTTTTTTTTGTTTGATATAACAATCCATTTACTTCATGACATAAATAGTTGTACACTTTTCGAGTAATTACGTATACTGAGTCTAGTGATGTAGGTTTCAAATTAATTGAAAACTATTGTTCTAGGTAAGGTTCAGGAATACATTCTGAATCTTTAGAAGTTAGATTGTATTACATAAGTGGGACATAACCTCAAAAATAATTATTGATATCGGACAAAAAATTTTAGAACGATAATCTCTTTATTATCATTCCGATGCGATTTAGCCATCCAAGGAAAGTCTGGTGAACTGATCTTTAACAAAGAGAAATCCTTTTCTGATTTGTAAATTATAATGAAAATTATTTGCTGAGTCTTTTGAGATGCCTGTTTGCATTGCAAGAAGTCAGTTTATATTTCTTTATAAAACTATATTTAGAAGAGCATGTAGTACCTGGTTTACAAAAACTTTTTGGTGTAATTATCAATGATTGGTTAGTTTTTAACTTCTAGTATTTCTAGAAGCACATATTTATCCATAACAAATGAGATTAATTTTGATTTTAATTCTTCGGAATTCATGTCTTTTAGAAAATCTTCATCTTTACATAGTTCGGTATGTAATTCTTTTATAGATGTAGGGGTTTCAAAATATAATATTATAGCTAACCAATCTTTTATTTCTTCTTTTTGTAATGAACCGTTCTGTGGTAATGAGTAAGAAAGAAAGTATTTTTCTTCTTCATTAATTATTGCTACATTTTTACTCAGAGAGAATCTAGTTTCGAAAATATCATTTATTGAAACTGTTGAAAGCCAGTCGTAAATTCTAAACAGATTGTTCATTCTTTCCACTGAAAAATCACATTCGAACTCTTCTTCTGGAAACGTTGCTTTTAAATTTTCGATTAAATCATTGTAATAAGTTGGAAAGTGATATTTTAATCTAGCTTCTAACTGTTCACAAGCGAAGATTGATTTTTTCGCATACCCAATACAATGAACATAACTAGATGAAACTGGTACAGTATGAAAATTGATTACTTGGGAGAAATCTGAATCTACCTTGTTTAAATAGTATGATATAGGAATCTTTTTCTTTTGAGCTATTGCAAAACCAAGTTGTTGCTCAAAAATAGTATTGAAGATGCCAATATCTATTGTATTTAAGAGATGCTCGTTTTTATGTATGAAATCAAAGGCTCTGTCTTTTAATTGTTTAAAAAATGAATAATTACTTCCGCCAATAATTCCAGCATTAAAGGCTTGTATGTTTTGATTTTGATAAAGTACGTTTATGAGTTCAGTAGGAATCCAATCAAATCTTTTCAGAATTTCATTAAATGCATCTTGATAAGCTGGGAAATTGACTTCTAAATTCTGAGTAAATAATTCTGAAGAGGTTAATTCAGAATCGAATTTTCGCCAGATATAAACATCTGTATCCGCATGCAAAAACGGTTTATCCTGCTGTGCATAAGTAACGATTTTTCCAAGTGCCCAAAGTTTTGGGTTGTAAGAGTTAATTTCCTCCAGTGTAACATGTACTTTTGTGTATGGAAGTTTCAATTGATCTAATAAAAGTTTTTTTCCGTGAGTGTCAGTGTAAAGCTCTACTTCTGGATAAAACTCTTTAAATGATAAACAACTTAAAGCTTGACTGAAGAAAGAATATTTCTTTTTTAACCATCCGCCTTTATATCTTGAATTTGGGTCATCTGATTGATTCATGCTTGGTTTAGACCAAAAGCTTTGAATTATTTTCATAATTTAATTTGGAATATATAACAGAATATGAGGTTCTTATAAATATAAAAACCTCATTGTATTTACTTTGCGGTTGGTTTATTGCCAGCAGAATAACGCCGGGTTAGGTTTATAAATGTATAATCTTCTTCCAGAACTCGTAGTTGGGCAACCTTGTTTAAATGCCCAGCCTGCTGTATTCCCAACTCCACCACAAATGATGAATGAACAATTTCCAGTAAATGATCCATCGTAACCACCAATAATAGTTTTTGTTTCTTTTTTACTTAGAACTGTCGCTTTAATCTGTTTTAAAATGTCTTTTTTCATGATTTGATTGATTTAAATGTTACCTACTCTTAAGCTTTTCGGTTTCCGCTAAATGTGAAATATTAGTTTACAGACATAACTTCTTTGGTCAGAATTGCGCAATTTGTTTTGATTGATTTACATTGAAATCAATTTACTTATCAAAATAAATAGAAGTTAAAAAGATATTTTCAAGCGACTGGGAGGTCAATTTTCATTCAAATCTTTCATAACTCTTTCTGAAGGGACATCACCTAATTACTTATGAGTATTCCTTTTGTTTCCTTAAATGTAATAGAAAAGAAGTCAGATATTTTAAGGAGAAAGGTTAAAATTAATCACGCATACGTTTTCGTGTTAATAACTTTGATAAGATAGACATCGTTCTAAACTAAAAAAGCTCACGAAACTATTTCGTGAGCTTTTTTTAATATATGAGTAGATTAGACTTTAATGTGCTTCTAACCAGTTTGTACCTAATCCAATTTCTACATCTAAAGGAACAGAAAGTTTAAATGCATTTTCCATTTCTTCTTTAATAATAGGTTTTATTGTTTCTAGTTCATCGTTATGAGCATCAAAAACCAATTCATCATGAACTTGCAATAACATTTTAGATTTGAATTGTTCTTGTTCAAATCGCTTTTGAATATTAATCATGGCAAGTTTTATAATATCTGCTGCACTACCTTGAATTGGCGCATTTACGGCATTTCTTTCAGCTGCACCTCTAACAATAGCGTTTCTTGAATTTATATCTTTTAAATAACGCTTTCTACCTAATATAGTTTCAACATAACCATGCTCTCTCGCGAAGTCTACTTGTTGCGCGATAAAGTTCTTTAATTTCGGATATGTTTCATAGTACGCGTTAATCAATTCTTTTGCCTCTGATCTAGATAAATTTGTTTGATTACTTAGTCCAAACGCAGAAACACCATATATAATTCCGAAGTTTACTGTTTTCGCATTACTACGTTGTTCACGTGTAACTTCATCTAAAGACACATTGAAAACTTTAGCTGCAGTGGATGCATGAATATCTTCTCCATCTTGGAAAGCTTTAATCATTGTTTCCTCTTCACTTAATGCAGCAATAATGCGTAATTCAATTTGAGAATAATCTGCTGCCAATAATGTATAATCTTTATCCTTTGGAATAAATGCTTTTCGAACTTCTTGTCCTCTTTTTGTTCGAATTGGAATATTCTGTAAGTTCGGATTGTTAGAACTTAATCTTCCAGTTGCTGCAACTGCCTGTGCATATACGGTATGAATTCTATCTGTTTTTGGATTTAATTCATTAGGTAGTGCATCAACATATGTACTTAATAATTTTTTACATTGACGATATTCTAGAATGTCTGCTACAATTTGATGTTCTTTCAAAGAAGATAATACATCTTCTGCTGTAGAATATTGACCAGTTTTTGTCTTCTTGGGTTTGTCTACTAATTTTAATTTTTCAAATAAAATTGGACCTAATTGTTTTGGTGAAGCAATATTGAATTCTTCACCTGCTTGCTCATATATTTTCTGTTCTAAAGAAGTGATATCTGAAGAAAGTTCTTTTGAAAACTCTTTTAGGAAATCTGTATTTAGATTGATTCCTTCAATTTCCATATTCGTTAAAACCGAAACTAGAGGCATTTCAACATTTGTAAACAATTCAGTTAATTTTCCTGATTCGAGTTCTTTAGTGAAATGATTTTTCAACTGTAAAGTAATATCAGCATCTTCAACTGCATATTCTGTTTGCTTATTTAATTCAACGGTTCTCATAGAAAGTTGATTCTTCCCTTTTTTACCAATCAAGTCTGTAATTGGAACGGGTTGATAGTTTAAATACGTTTCAGAAAGTATATCCATATTATGACGCATGTCAGGATTGATCAGATAATGAGCAATCATGGTATCGAATAACCTACCTTTTACAGGCATATTATAGTTTGATAAAACTTTTATATCGTACTTAATATTGTGACCAATCTTTTCAATGTTTTCAGCTTCAAAAAATGGTCTAAACATTTCTAAAACTTGTTGTGTTTCCTCTTGATTTTCTGGGAAAGCAACATAATATCCTTTTCCTTCCTCCCAAGAAAAAGCAATTCCAATTAATTCAACTTCTAATGACTTTAAACCAGTAGTTTCTGTATCAAAACAAACTGATTGTTGGATCATAAGTTTGTCTAATAATAACTTTCTAGAAACAGGTGTGTTTACCAATTGATAGAAATGTGAGGTGTTAGCAACTGTTTTAAATCCATTGATGCTTTCTACCGTGGCATTTCCAGCACCAGGAGTAGCAAACAAATCAAATTGTCCAGATGTACTTTCCGTTTGTTGTGGTTTAGTATCAGAAATTGATGTAGAACTCTCTTGAGAGAATGTTTTTAAGAAATTATCTGTTAATCTTCTAAATTCTAATTCAGCAAAAATTGCTTTCGTTTTTTCAATATCGGGTTGCTCAAAAATAAGTTTGTCTTGTTCCAGTTCAACAGGAACATCAAGCATAATTGTAGCTAACTTTTTAGAAAGTAAACCTAATTCTTGATTAGCTTCAACCTTCTCTTTCATTTTTCCTTTTAGCTCATGAATATTTTCAAATAAACCTTCCATAGAACCATAAGCGGCTAGAAACTTTTTAGCTGTTTTTTCACCAACACCTGGTAATCCTGGAATATTATCAACAGAGTCTCCCATCATTCCTAAGAAGTCAATTACTTGCTCAGGTCGTTCAACTTCGAATTTTTTCTGTACTTCTTCAACTCCCCATTTCTCATATCCATTTCCCATTCTTGGAGGACGATACATAAAAATACTATCAGACACGAGTTGAGCATAATCCTTATCTGGAGTTACCATATACGTTTCTAATCCTTCTTTCTCTGCTTTCTTTGCTAAAGTTCCAATAATATCATCAGCTTCAAATCCTTCTTTAACAATCGCAGGAATATTCATTGCTTGTAGGATTTGTTCAATATAAGGAACAGCAATCCTAATAGCTTCTGGAGTTTCTTGTCTATTTGCTTTGTATTCAGGAAAAATTTCAACACGATCTGCACTACCACCTTTATCAAAACAAACAGCTATATAGTCAGGTTTTTCTTTTTTGATCACATCTAGTAATGAGTTTGTAAAACCTAGAATAGCTGAAGTGTCCATTCCTTTAGAGTTAATTCTTGGATTTTTTATGAAAGCATAATATCCTCTAAAAATTAAAGCATACGCATCTAATAAAAAAAGTCTTTTTTTGGTAGTCATAAATGTATACGAATTGAAGATTGTAAAACTACAAAATAATACTGCCGTTCGAAAAAAAAGAGTAGAAATTGAAACAAACTTTTGGAATTTACGTCATACAATTAACCTTAAAATCTAAACTAATGAAACTAATATGGAAAATTATAATTGCTGTTGTTATACTTGGTGTTCTAGCTTTTGGAGCTGCTAGTATTTGGGCATTTAATAAAATGGCAAAAATTGATGAATTAGTCCTTGGTGAGAATGATAACCTAACCGAAAAAATAGAGAAAACAGATAAATGGTTGGCTAAGCTTCAAAAAGACAATAAGTTTAATGGTGCAGTACTGTTGATTAAAAATGATAGTCTGCTACTAAAAAACACGTATGGTTTTACAGATCATACTCGAAGAAAGAGACTAACATCTCAATCGTCGTTCAGATTAGCATCTGTTTCAAAACAATTTACTGGAGTTGGTATTATGTTATTGAAAGAACAAGGAAAGTTGAATTTTGATGATTCTATAAAAAAGTTTTTACCTGTTTTACCTTATGAAAAAGTAACAATAAGAAATTTATTAAACCATACTTCAGGAATTCCAGATGTATATATGGATTTTCCGAAAAAATATAGTAAAGAAGTAGGAAGTGCCTTAACTATATCTATGATGGTAAAATTATTAGCTAAAGAAAACTTACCATTAGAACATAACCCGAATGAAGTTCATTCATATAACAATACAGGATATGTGCTATTAGCGGCAATTATAGAAAATGTTTCAGGAAAATCATTTGAAGAATTTATGCAAACCGAGTTGTTTGATAAATTAGGGATGAAGAATACGAGAGTTTGGAATTTACTTTCCCAAGAAAAGACTTTTCCAAATAAAACATGGTCTTTTGAAAATATATTAGGAGATTTAGTAGAATTAAAGTCTGGGGTATTAGATGGAATTGCTGGGGATGGAGGAGTTTTTTCTAGTATTGATGATTTTATAATTTGGAATCAATTTTGGTATGATAATCAACTGTTATCCAAAATTACGATGCAAGAAGCTTTTAAGGAAACAATTCTAAATGATGGAACAGTTATCAATTATGGTTTTGGTTGGGTTATTTTTGGAAAAGATGTACATGCTCATAATGGTTCTTGGTTAGGAGCGAGAACGAGTTTCGCTAGAAATACAAAATTAAAGAATGCAATTGTTTTATTAGATAATTCTGCAAGTATGAATGTTGATGCAATTGAGAAACAGTTGGTAAAAGTTTTAAAATAACTGAATTTGTTACTGTGATTATGGTTTTTATTAACACTTATTTATCATATTCGGGGTTTTAGAAGTATATAACATATTACAAGATAGCTGTATCTTTGCTCGGTTAAATTAAACATAAAATCATGCCACGTTGGGTAATCCCTGTTTTTATTACTCTTACTCTAGTAATTGTTCTAGAGTTATATGCATTCCAAGCAATTAAAACATTAACCAAAAATAAATTAATAAAGTATGGTTGGCTTGCTTTTGGACTATTGGCATATTTTAATTTTTTCTATGTCATGGTTTCGTCTGATAGGACTTCGGGTCAGACTAGACAGTTTCAATGGGCAGCTGGTTTCATGTTACTAGCATTATTGCCTAAATTATTTATTTTAATTGTAATGTTTGGTGAAGATGTGTTTCGTTATATTAAAAAAGGAATCTCATTCTTTTCATCGGAAACTACACAATCAGTTGCAGGTAGAAGAAAGTTCGTTTCTCAAATAGCGTTAGGTTTAGCGGCAATTCCTTTTGCGAGCATGTTATATGGAATATTTAAAGGGAAATTCAATTATAAAGTTTTAAAATATCAATTGGCCTTTGAAGATTTACCAGAAGCTTTTGATGGATTTACAATCACTCAAATAACAGATATTCATTCTGGAAGTTTCGACAATAAAGAAAAGATTCAATACGGTGTTGATTTAATTAACGAACAGAATTCAGATATGATTTTATTTACTGGTGATATTGTAAATAATTTCGCTAGGGAGATGGATCCTTGGATAGATATGTTCAGTACTTTGAAAGCTCCTATGGGAAAATATTCTATTTTAGGAAATCATGATTATGGAGATTATTCTCAATGGGAAACAGAGGCAGATAAAAAAGCAAACTTTGATGCAGTAAAGGGTATTCATCCAAAAATTGGTTTTGAACTTTTGTTGAATGAGCATCGATATGTTGAAAAAGATGGTCAAAAAATTGCTTTAGTTGGTGTTGAGAATTGGGGAAGAGGATTTAAAAAAGAAGGAGATTTGGAAAAGGCTTCTAAAGGAATAAATAAAGAAGATTTTAAAATATTGATGACTCATGATCCTACGCATTGGGATTTGAAAGTTAAGGATAACAATTTTAATTATCACCTTACGTTAAGTGGTCATACACATGGACTTCAATTTGGTATAGAAATTCCTGGTTTTTTTAGATGGAGCCCTTCCCAATATGTTTATAAACAATGGGCTGGTTTATATAAAGAATTTGGTCGATATATAAATGTTAATAGAGGCTTTGGTTATCACGCTTTTCCGGGTCGAGTTGGAATTTGGCCGGAAATTACTGTTATAGAGTTGAAAAAAGCTTGATTTTGAGGTTTTTTCTAAGTATAATCGTTGATGCTTAATAAAAAAATAGTAATTTACCCATGTTTTTTAAATAAAATATTAAAAAAATGACAAAGTTTGGCGAAATCATTAACATCGATATCCCCGTATTAATCGATTTTTACTTTGATTGGGATGATGCTGAAAACAGTGTAGAAACATTAAGAGATGTTGCTGCGGCTTTAGGAGATAAGGCAAAGGTTATTAAGATTGATATTAAAAAGAATGAAATTTTAGCTGATGCACTTAGAGTAAAAGGAAATCCTACTTTTATGATTTATAAAAAAGGAGAAATGATGTGGAGAAAGACAGGAGAGCAAGATGCAAATACTTTGATTGGTTTAGTGCAACAATACGTTTAAGCTCCGAACTATACTAAAAAAAATATATTTTTAATAAAAAGGCTACCAATTGGCAGCCTTTTTTATTTTGTTAACTTATGAAAGTTCATTTCGTAAAGTTTCTCTTTTTGTGAAATGTATTCATTGAAAATTGAATATAATTTTTGCTCGTAGTTTACTAAACTCCTATGATCATTAGCTAAATAGTTTTCAATAGAATATGCAGCTTCTTTTGCCGTATATATTGCATTAGAAACTCCATGTGATGCAATCGGATCAAAAGCTAAAGCAGCGTCTCCAATACTGAGTATATTATTATGTGTTATTTTTTCTGGAATCGATGAGTTCGCTTGTCTTCCATACACTTTAAAGTTTCCTTGTTTTGGAATACAATGCTTTAAAACATCTGTCTTATGTAATAGGTTTTTCCATTGATTATATTGCTTGAATAGAGAAATTTGTTTGTTTTCTTTTGAAGTATATAGTGATATAATTCTTGTTGTTTCGTTAAGGTCCGAAACTGTTCCCCAAGAATTTTTCGAAAAAACTTCAGTTAAAAAACCATACTTTAAATTAGGTCCTGTTTTTGGAACATAACATAGAAATGCTAAAGTATCATCGTATGATATTTCTTTAATCTTTGCTTGTTTCAATATGTACCTTTTTCTTCCAGTGGCATCAATTAGTAATGACGTATGAATGTTTAAACTTTTATTCTCATTATTCTTTACGAATATATTACTACTCCATTTCGTTCTAGAATCAATATTGACTTCATTAATTTCAATGATTTGATTGCATTGTTCTTTTAAAGATTGACTAACTTTTTTCTTGTCAATTTTTAACCCATATCCGAATTTACTTTTCAAAAAGAAAGATTCATCAATAATATTTGTACCAACCCATTTTGATTGGTAACCATATGTTTTCTTAGCCTTTGATTCGAACAAGCGAAGTAGTTTAATCTCTTCTAACAATTCCAAAGTACTAGGTGGCAAAGTCTCCGCTAGTGGTAAGTTTTGTTGATTTTTGCTTTTTGATAACAGGATGCTATTAATTCCTTTTCGTTGCAATACATAATGTAAAATGAGTCCTGAAACTCCGTTTCCTACAATTAGTGTATCGGTATGTAATGTCTCAGGACCCATATTTCTATTTTATCACTAAATAAAATTCTGAAGAAGACTCATATCCTCCACATTTATCAATATAATTTACTTCAATGGTTACAAAAGAATTAACTACGTTTTGTAGATTAGAAGTTATATCTATTGGTCCTTGAGGTGTTATTTTACCACTACAATTATTACTAAAATCGTGTTTAAAAACTGATTCACCATTTACTTTCATTTCGAAAACATCATCAACAAAAACTTCTCCGGTACCGTCTAAGTTAGAAGCTAGTACGATTGTAGCATTGTCTGGAATCCAAACCATCTCTCTAGTGTTTGTAAAAAAGGTACTAGGAGGATTTAATGTTACAGGCTTTCCAGAGATAGCCTTCCCTATAAATATTGATGTTTTATTTTTTACGTTTTTACTTTCTGCAGCAACATATACTAATTCAGGAATACCGCTGACGTTAGATTTTCTTCCTGCTACAACTCCTACGTTCTTCCATTTGTAAACCATGTTTATCAAGCCATTCATGTATCCTCCTTCTGCATGATATCCTACATATCCAGTATCTGTTGTCATTAACCAAGGAAGTCTGTTTGCATAAACGTATTGAATAGTATCCGACTTTAATTCAGTATTTCTCATGGCTACTAAACTTTCTTCAGTTAATACATCAACTGGTAGGTTTGCTGCCCACCAAGCTGGAATTGGGTATTGACTGTCTAAAAATACTTTTTGACAACTTCCGGCATCAGATTGCCAAGGAATTCCCATCCATTTGGTTAAATCTCCTGGTGTACTTTTCCATAGCCAACTTTTAGCATCTCCATCATTCATAGAGGCTTTTACATCATCTGAATTCATTTGAAATCCAAAATCATTATAAAAAATCTTTTCTTTTTCCTCTTTTGTAGCGGCAGCAACTCGAATTTCTCTTAATCCAAAGAATGAATTTCCAGGAGTGATATCAGCGTATGCTAACGAGTTTTCAGCATACATTTGAGCATGTCGCATTGGCCAAGTTAATTCGACTCCAGGGTGAAATCCACCTCCATAAAGAGTTTCCAATACAGCTCTTGTCATCAATAAAGCAGATTTAGCTGGATCTTGTGCAGCTTCGAGATATTGATTTTGATAATGTTTTCCTAATTCATCCATATTAGTAAAATCACCTTCTAATGAGCTGAAATTACCATCTCTCCATTTTTTTAATTCATGATATAAAACTGGGGGTATAGCAAACCATTGCGCAGGACTACCAGGATAATTAATTCCATCTCCTGGATAAAAAGGATATTTTAGCTCCTGTGTACCGCTACCAATATTAGTAATGTCAGTTTTACTTTTACTAGGTATTATCGGTTCATTTGTATAGTTGTATAATGGATCTCTAAATAAGTTAAAAATTTTATTTCTTACTGGTTGAGCCGCTTTTGAGTTACTATAAAGAGCTTTAAATTCTTCTGGTGTTAGTTCGTCTATAGTTTCTCTGAAAGAAGGGGCTAAGAAATCACTTAAATTTACCCATTGCATTCTATGTAAACGATATAATACAGGGAAAATCAAACTAAAGTCTGTGGTGAAATCTTCATTTGCTATACCACAAATAAGATCATACATTGTTGATAAAGGTTGAATTTGCGGAGCATAATCTGGTGGAGCAGTAGCAACCCAGGCAGCTGAGTCAGCATCATTCAATTCATACGTATTTCCATTCATTGTTACTTTAGCTGTGATTCTTCCATCACATATATCGTCGTACCAATTCGAGTTGTCGGCAAAATCAGTGTTTAAGTCTGATGCGATTAAAGCAGCAGAAATTCCGTCTCCAGGATAAAATATAAGGCTTCCTTCATCATATTCAACTGCGCCTAAATTTACATCTTTTGCATTTAAATTCATTGCAGCTGCAATTTTACTTTCAGTTTCACCTTTTAACGGAAATGGAAATTTACCACCTAATTTTACAGGTGAAGTATTTGTTGAGTTAATCTTGGTAGGGCTAGGACTATTTACTAATTCTTGTCTATAATCGTAATCCTTATTATTTATTAATTGTTCGTTTAAAACATTTGGATTTCTTCGTGATGTACTAATTCCTGGAGCAATGTTTTTCGTGAAAAAATTAGGACTCAAATTGTGATTGTCAGTATTTACTGATAAATCTAAACTGTTATTAAAATCATACCAGAACGGTTTTTTATTTGCTACTTCTACTGTCCATTCTATAGTACAAGAAGATGGATCAATTTTACGAATAGGTTTACCATTATCATCGCACTCATAAATATAAAAACGTTGAGCCTGCTTTTTTAATGCGCCGTCGTTGGTATGAAATTCTAAGTTTTCTTCATATAAGTTTGCCCATGGAACTTCTGGTGTAAACACAACGTCTTTCTTGTTTGTTGGACCATTTCCAAGTCTTGCAATTCCTATTGAAGGATATATACGTAGTTTCATTTTAATTTGATTTAAGGTTACAACCAAATTTACCATCAGTTATACTCTGCTGGTGGAAAAATGTAACAAGGCTTTAAAAATGAGTTATAAGAATGGTTATTTTAAGTATAAATGTTTTCTTGAATTATTTCAAGTGAAAATAAAGGAGAATAAAAAACGCTGCCAATTAGCAGCGTTTTTTATTTTATTATGGTTTTATTGAATCCAAAATTTCTTCTGGTATTCCAGATTCATCTTCTGGTTCTGGTAAGAGATCTTTAAATAGTCTTAATTTTTCAAAGAATCCATTTTCAAGACTTTCCACATATTCTTTGTCTTTGTCAAATCTAGACACTTGGCTAATGATATTCCTATACATATATAGGTTAGTGTCTAAATTATCGAAGATATAATCAATGTTGTTGTAAGTGCTATAATGTTCCAATTCTTGTTGGAAAAGATTAATTAAAATTTCTGTAGTTTCTCGAGCTTTATCTTTATCTCCAATTCTATAATATAATTCAGGATACCCTAGAGAAATACTATAGTGGTCAAAGTCAGGAATAGGCATTTTATGTAAGGAAAGATCCAATACTTCTTTGGCTGTAGCTGTATCTCCTTTAATTAAAAATTCCTCAGATAAACGCATTAAGTTATTTCTGATAGAAATAGCGTTTCTTTTGGCTTGTTCATCTAAGTAAATTTCTCCATTGTTGATAGTTTTCCATTCCCATTTCTTAATATTATCATACATTTTCTCTGGGTCAATACGTCCCATATCAAACATTGATTTGTTAGCAATTGGAGTTTTAATAGGAACTAGTTTAAAGGCCATACCATCTAGTTGCAAGTAATCCTTTAACCAGATGTATTCTTCTGAAGCATTTGCTCCTCCAGTAAAGTATATTGGTCTTTTCCAATCGAAATTATCCAGAATATCTAACATTAAAATTCTGTTTTTTGCTATGGCATCGTCTATGGTGATATCAATATAATCGACCATTTTGTCAGCATCTTTAGCAGCTACAATTCCATATTTTAAAGCGTTTTCTTTGTTTACTGGAATTCTAATTCTATTTGTTGGGTATACTTTTTCTTTTAAACCATTTTCAGTTTCATAATAAGTGGCGTCATTACTACTCGCAATCCATTTCATAAAAGTACTCAAAGAAATAACTGAGTCTTTTAGTTGAGGGTGCGGCATATGATAAGCAACATCGAGTGTTCCATATTTATACTGATGATGTTTTAACTTTGAAGGAATTGGATCTGCATCATAAGTTTTCTTTTTCATTTGATCAATATACCAGTCAGTAGCGAATAAACTTGTATTAACAATTTTTATATCTCTACGAACACCTTCTATTTGTTGCATATACCATAAAGGAAATGTGTCGTTATCACCAATGGTAAATAAAATAGCATTTGGATCACAACTCTCTAAATAAGTCTGAGCATTAAGTTGAGCTAAATAACGATCACCTCTATCATGATCATCCCAGTTTTGGAATCCCATTAAAGCTGGTACAGCTAATAAAGAGAATATGGAAACACCTAATGCAACCATTTTCTTATCCATAAATCCTTTTAGGCTATCATATAAAGCTAATACGCCGAAACCTACCCAGATGGCAAATACATAGAATGATCCAACAACTGCATAATCTCGCTCTCTTGGTTCGAAAGGTTTAGGATTGGTGTAAAAGATAATTGCAAAACCAGTAAAAGCAAAGAATAAGGCTAATGTATACCAGTTTTTCTTATCTTCCTTTATGTGATATAAGAGTCCGATAATTCCTAATATTAGTGGAAAAAAGAAGTAGGTGTTTCTTCCTTTATTGTTTTTTACACTATCAGGTAGTTTTTCTTGAGACCCCAATCTGGCTTCATCTATGATTTTAATTCCACTTAACCAATTTCCGTTATTATCTAAATGTCCCTGAATGTCATTTTGCCTTCCAACAAAATTCCACATAAAATACCTTCCATACATGTATCCAAATTGGAAATTAATCATAAACCTCAGGTTTTCTATAAATGTTGGTTTACGCATGCTTCGTTGAGGGATCCCAGCGATTTGTTTATAAAATTGTTCTGCACCAGGGTCCACCATACGCGGGATAAACCCTTTATGCTTACTCGAATACTCAGGAATTACATTTTTATATTTATTAACGATTTCATATCGTCCATTAATCTTCTCGTATTTAGGTTTGTCATCAACATACACATCTACAATATTTCCATACTCGTCTTTTTGTTTTTCATATTCTCTCTTGTAAGAAAACGAATAATACTTATCATAAAATACATTTGCATCACCATATTGTTCACGATTATAGTATGCTAACAACTCACGTGCACTTGAAGGATTATTTTCATTTATGATAGTATCTGCATTTGCTCGAATTGGTAGCATTAACCACGTCGAAAATCCGATCATTATGAACAAAAGAGATAAAATTATGGTATTAGCAAACACTTGTTTTTTCTTACGTGTATAATTAAGACCGAAATAAAATAGAGCAATCAATGCAATTCCAGCAATTATAGTTCCTGAGTTGTAAGGTAACCCAATTGAGTTTATAAAGAAAAGTTCAGAAACACTGAAGAATTTTAAAGTAAATGGAAATAAGAATTTAAAGACAAAGGCCAATACTAAAATAGAAATTATTGTAGCTATTGTCGTAGTTTTGATTGTAATATCTTTATAGGTTTTAAAGAAATAAATCATAACAATTGAAGGGATTACCAATAAAGAAAGAATGTGTACACCAAAAGACAATCCAACAACAAAACTGATAATTAATAACCATTTGTTACCTCTTGAAGTATAAATTTCACTTTCCCATTTTAAGGCCAGCCAAAAAAGTATTGCCATTAAAAAAGATGACATAGCATAAACTTCACCTTCCACTGCACTAAACCAAAAACTATCAGAAAATGTGTATGCTAAGGATCCTACCAGCCCACTGCCTAATACTGCGATTTTTTCACTGGTAGAAAATACGTCATTTTTATGAGCAATTTTTTTAGCTAAATTCGTGATAGTCCAGAACATAAACAAAATAGTAAAAGCACTTGCTAACCCAGACATAAAATTCACCATATAAGCCCAATTACTTGGGTCGTTTGTGAACATTGCAAAAAATGCACCAAGCATTTGAAATAAAGGGGCTCCAGGAGGATGACCCACTTCTAAATTCACAGCAGTAGAAATATATTCACCACAATCCCAAGAACTCACTGTAGGTTCAAGAGTTAATGTATAAGTAATTAAAGCAATGAAAAATGCTGCCCATCCTAAAATAACGTTCCACTTTTTGTAGTTAAAGTCTTTCATAATAGTGTTAAAAAATCAATGCGAATGTACTATATTTTATTCTTAATTTAAACCAATCTTTTTTTTAGACTGTTAACAAAAGTAACTGTTATCTGATTTTATAAATTCACAACCGAACTAAATTATTGTTAAAAAACAATAAACAGAAAAATGTTTTGTATTTTATAAAAAAGTTATATTTTTGCACCCGCAATTGGCCTATGGTGTAATGGTAACACACCGGTTTTTGGTGCCGTTATTCTAGGTTCGAGTCCTAGTAGGCCAACGTAAAAAGCTTCAGTTTAAAAACTGGAGCTTTTTTTTATATTCTATTTTTTGTTGTTCATTACTTTTTTTTATTTAGGCATCACTTTGCTACCGTTCAGCTGAAAACGTATTTTTTTAATAAGGATGGAGTTAAATTTAGGATACAAAAACTAGATACCATGAAAAAAATATTACTCCTCATCGTTTTTTTATCGCAAGTCATTGTTGCTCAAAATTATAATTATTTAGGTACATATTCATCGAATGGGACTCCTGATTATTTGGAAGTTCCTGGTGATTCAGTTTCAGTCGAAACATTGGAAATGATTAGCAATGCTATACCGGAGTCTTATCCAGTTCCAGATTTCAACCCTCAGTATATTACTGCGGGATATGATACAAATATTGAATTATCTCAAGCAGCAGACGTATATGTTACTTTCATTGCAGAAGGAGCAGGTTACCGAAATGTACTTGGTTTTTATACTTATGATTTAAGTAATCCACCAACAACTGCCCCTGGAGAAGAGGATATTACAATAATTTTCCCTAATGCGTCCGCATTGGGAAGCGGCGGTGGCTTACAAGTTGGTGATAAAGTTAATATAGGTTCCTTCCCAGCTAATACTGGCATTGGTTGGGTTTTATTAGCAAATGCTTGGAGTGCATCACAACAACAGGTAGGTTTTGGTCATTGGACTGTGTTTTCCGATCCAGACTTTAATCCAGAATCAGATCCAGAACTAAGGCATCATAATGTTTTATTGTCAGATCCAGAAAATGAAAGGGTGATTTTAGGGTTTGAAGATATTAGGAGAGATTTGAATAGCTGTGATAATGATTTTAATGATGCTGTGTTTTACATAACTGCTTCCCCTTATGAAGCAATTACTACTAATAATGTTGCTGACGTGAGTCTTAGTAGTGATGTTACTTCTTCTTATGATGGTGGATTGGAGAGTAACGGAGATTTGGCTGGATTAATTGCGAAAAGAAATTTACAAAGAAGTAAAAACAGGACATTTAAAAATTTGAAAGAATTCCAAGAAAGATTCGACAAACAACTAATTCAAAACAAGGGGTTAAGTTCAATTGCTAATTATTTACCTGAAACGGGTATGTATGGTGTTGAAACAGCTTCGATTTCAAGTCCCGATGATTTATTAGGTATTACTAATGCTATTGAAGTATTTGCTGCTGACTATTACAGTGGTAATAATAGAGTATCGGCGATTTTGGCTACAAAAACTGAGGGTGCTGTTTACGATCACTCCAAAGCAATATGTGATCGATTGAATAATTCAACTATTGAGGATATTAGGTTAATTACTTCAAGAGGTCACCGACTAGTTAGTTCTAAAATCAGGAGAGCCAATGGTTTAGTTGAATATACAGTAGGGTTTTCGATCAAGTTGGGAGACGCTCAAAATGAATTACATAGCTATTGGAATATAGAGCAATACCCGCCAGGTAATTATTACAACTTCCAAGTATGGGGGAGCACATATTCTCAGGTTTTTTCTAATGTAAATTATATTTTAGATGCATTTTCAAATGAGAAATCTCTTGTCAGTAATGGGGAAAATAATGCAATTCCGTCAGTTTTTGTTAGCTCAGGTAATTATTCAAACGGAAAACTGTATTTAGATATTATTAATAAAGAGGAAGCCACGGAGGCATTATTTAATGGTAATATACAAGCTACAGAAATTTCTGAAATAACAAATATGACAGAGACTATTACTTTATCAGGAGAATGGAATGAGAATCTTGTTGTGAATACGGGCGTGTTATTTGATGTTGGATTTTCACTTTCTACAGCAACATCTGCAGCAACAGATGGACTGTATTTGGCAGATGGTCCTTGGGGTTTAGATTATTTAAGTTCGGATGCATCAATAAGTGTATTAGATATTTCAAACGATGAGATTTTTGAAGAAGAAGAAGTTCATGAAATTAATAGAAACTTATATGTTAACGGCCAGGTTTTAGGTACAATGAATATATTTAGACATATCCTGCCAGGTGATCAAACTCTTGACGTTTCTGATTATAATTATCTCTCTTTTGAGATGAAATCTACCCACCAAATTGAAATCGTTTTGATGAATGAAAGTTTATCGGATTGGAATAATAGAATGAGATATGTGATTTCAGCTAGTGAAGATTTAACCGAATACCAAATTTCCTTAAATGATTTTGTCGATGGAAACGGCAACAAGGTTGGTATCAATGATGTTAAAACGATTGTCTTCTCAGTAATAGGAGATTATATAAATGACGTAGCCTTTGAGGTTGATATTAATAATGTCGCCTTTAGGGCAAATAGTTCAGTGTTGTCGGTTGACGATGTTGCAATTGATGATGGAGATAAAGTTGTTAATTATCCAAATCCTTTTAGAGGGCAAACAACTATAAGGTTACCAAAAAGTACTGACGTTATTTCATTAATGGTTTATGATATTTTAGGTAGAACTATTTTTAATGATAATATAGAAACACAAAACACTAATAGAAAAGAAGTATTATTTAACTTGGCTTCCAATAAAAAGGGAGTTTTCAAATACATGGTAGTCGATGGTGAGGGCACAGTTTACACAGGTACGCTGATAGCAGAATAACGGTCCAATTCGGTGGTTTTTGCAAAAAAATAAATTTTGTTTTTGTAATTTGTAAGTTTGTATTATATTTGCACCCACTATTTTGGCCCATGGTGTAATGGTAACACACCGGTTTTTGGTGCCGTTATTCTAGGTTCGAGTCCTAGTGGGCCAACAGAGCTTCTAACAATTTGTTAGAAGCTTTTTTGTTTTTTAATTTTTTAGTGTCTTGAATATCATTTTCATAAGAATAGATAGTTTGTATTATACAGAATTAGTTCTTATATTTGCACGGAATTTCTTAAATAAGATGTGTGCAGGGGACAAAAGTCCCCTCTTTTTATACCTAAAATGAATCAAGATAAAGTAAGAGCATTATTACAGGAAGCACTGGATGAAAATCCGTCATTATTTCTTATTGATTTAAAATTTACTGCCAATAGTAAGATTAAAGTAATTGTTGATGGAGATTCAGGAGTTCCACTTAGTGAAATCATTCGAATTAGTAGAAATATTGAGCATAATTTAGATAGGGAAGAAGAAGACTTTTCTTTAGAGGTTACTTCTCCTGATATATCGGATTCGTTAAAAGTAAAACGTCAGTATAATAAAAATTTAAACCGAATTCTTAACGTGAAAACTGGAGAAAGCGAGTTTGAAGGTACACTGATTGAAATTCAGGAAGAAAATATTGTGCTAACTTGGAAGGTAAGAGAGCCTAAACCAATTGGCAAAGGAAAACACACGGTAGAAAAAGTTCAAGAAATACCGTTTGATAGTATAACAGAAGCAAAAGTGAAGATCATATTTTAATAATACAGGAATGGAAAATATTGCATTAATCGAGTCATTTTCAGATTTTAAAGACAATAAAAGTATAGATAGGGTAACTTTAATGTCTATATTAGAAGAGGTATTTCGTTCTGCATTAAAAAGAAAATACGGTTCTGATGATAATTTTGATATTATTATCAACCCGGATAAAGGAGATTTAGAAATTTGGAGAAACCGTATTGTTGTAGCTGATGGAATGTCAGAGGATGACAATGAGGAAATTGAATTGTCAGAAGCGAGAAAAATTGAGCCCGATTTTGAAATTGGTGAAGATGTGTCTGAAGAAGTTAAATTGATTGATTTAGGAAGAAGAGCTATTTTAGCGTTACGTCAAAATCTAATTTCTAAGATTCACGAGCATGATAGCACCAATGTTTTCAAACAGTTTAAAGATCTCGAAGGAGAAATTTACAGCGCTGAAGTGCATCATATTCGTCATAATGCAGTTATTTTGTTAGATGATGAAGGGAACGAGATAGTATTACCGAAAACTGAGCAAATTCGTTCTGACTTCTTTAGAAAGGGCGATTCTGTAAGAGGTGTTATTAAAAAAGTGGAGCTAAGAGGTAATAAGCCATCTATTGTGTTGTCAAGAACAGCACCTGGATTCTTAGTGAAATTGTTTGAGCAAGAAATTCCTGAGGTATTCGACGGTTTAATTACTATTGAAGGTGTAGCAAGGATCCCCGGTGATAAAGCAAAGATTGCGGTAGATTCTTATGATGACAGAATTGATCCAGTAGGAGCTTGTGTTGGTGTTAAAGGATCTCGTATTCATGGAATTGTTCGTGAACTAGGAAATGAAAATATTGATGTAATTAATTATACTAAGAACGAACAGTTGTATATTGCAAGAGCATTAAGTCCTGCTAAAGTAACTTCCGTTACTATAGACAAGTTTGATGAGGAGAAAGATGGTAAGAAAGGCCGTGTAAATGTTCTCCTAAAGCCCGAGGAAGTATCTAAAGCAATTGGTAGGTCAGGTGTAAATATTCGTTTAGCAAGTCAGTTAACGGGTTACGATATTGATGTGCAACGAGAAGGAATAGAGGAAGAAGATGTTGAGTTAACTGAATTTTCTGATGAAATTGAAGCATGGGTGATCGAAGAATTCAAGAGGATAGGATTAGATACTGCTAAGAGTGTTTTAGATAAAGATGTTACTGAGTTAGTAAAAAGAACGGATTTAGAGGAAGAAACAATAGTAGAAGTTCAGAGAATCTTAAGAGAAGAATTCGAAGATTAATAATATTAGGTTGATCGGTTCCTTTAAATCGATATAACGTAAGTGAGTAAAATAACTTACTTATAGAATATAAAGTATTAAACTATTTATGGCTGAAGCTAAAAAATTAAGACTAAACAGAGTTTTAAGAGAATTAAATATCTCTTTAGATAGAGCAGTGGAACATTTAGCAAAGAATGGTCACGAAATCGAGGCGCGTCCAACTACTAAGATTTCTGATTCAGAATACCAAGTGTTGTTAGATGGTTTCCAAACGGATAAGTCTAAGCGTGTTGCTTCTAAAGAAGTAAGCGAAGAAAAGCGTAAGGAGAAAGAAGAAATACGCAAAAGAATCGAGGCTGAACAAGAAGCCAAAAGAGCTGAAGAAGAAGCAAAGAAACAAGAGATTCTTAAAGCTAGAGCAGATAAGCCTAAATTAAAAACTGTTGGTAAAATAGATATTGGTACGCAAAAATCTATACCAACTACTGAAGTAAAAGAGGAACCTAAACAAGAAGTTAAGGAGCCTGTTAAACTTAAAGAAGCAGTTGTTAACAGCGAAGTAAAAAAAGAGGTAGAATCACCTAAACAAGTTGTGCAAACTGTGACGCCAAAGGTTGGAAGGCAAGAGCTTAAAAAGAAAGAGCCAAAGAAAACTGAAATCCCAAAACAGAAGGTGGCCCAGATTAGTAAACCACCTGTGAAAAAGGAAGAGCCTAAGAAACAAACTGAGTCGAAAAAAGAGATTACTCCAGAGAATGCGGAGAAAATTAAGACAAAGTACCAGAAATTGGATGGTCCTAAAATGACAGGTCAAAAAATTGATTTGAAACAATTTGAAAGACCGAAGAAAAAGAAACCTGATGCAAATAAGGGTAATGATAACGCTGATAAGAAAAAGCGAAGAAGAATTACTAAACCAGGGACCAGTGCTAATAACAATCAACAAGGAAATAACAGAGTTGGTCAAGGTCAAGGAAATAGAAACCAAGCAAACCGTAATCAGGGAAATAGGAGAGGAAACCAAGGGAATAGAAGAGGAAGAAGACCTGAGGTTAAAAAAGAGGAGTTAACGGAAGCTGAAATCCAAAAACAAGTAAGAGAAACTCTTGAAAAGCTTCAAGGGAAATCTAACAAGGGCAAAGGAGCTAAGTATAGACGAGAGAAAAGAGATCAACACAGGCAACAGGTTGAAGCAGAAATGCAAGCAGCTCAGGAAAATATCTTAAAAGTAACTGAGTTTGTAACAGTGAGTGAGGTTGCTACTATGATGGATAAACCCGTTACCGATATTATTTCGGCATGTATGATGCTTGGTATGATGGTGACTATGAACCAGCGTTTAGATGCAGAAACACTCCAAATCGTTGCTGAAGAATTTAACTATAAGGTTGAGTTTGTAGGTGCAGAAGTAGAGGAATCTATCGAAGAAGTTGAAGATAGTCCTGAAGAGTTATTACCACGTGCTCCGATCATCACAGTAATGGGTCACGTAGATCACGGTAAAACATCATTATTAGACTACATTCGTAAGGCAAACGTAATTGCCGGTGAAAGTGGGGGAATTACTCAGCATATAGGAGCATATAGTGTTACTTTAGAGGATGGTCAAAAGATTGCTTTTTTAGATACTCCTGGTCATGAGGCTTTTACAGCGATGCGTGCACGTGGAGCACAGGTTACAGATTTGGTAATTATTGTAATTGCTGCTGATGATGACGTAATGCCACAAACTAAAGAGGCTATTTCACATGCACAAGCTGCAGATGTGCCAATCGTATTTGCAATAAATAAAGTGGATAAGCCAAACGCAAATCCAGATAATATCCGAACTCAATTATCTTCAATGAATTTATTAGTTGAGGATTGGGGAGGAAATATTCAATCACAAGAAATCTCGGCTAAAACTGGTCAAGGTATTGATGAGTTATTAGAAAAGGTTTTATTAGAGGCGGAAGTTTTAGAATTAAAAGCTAATCCAGATAAGAATGCTGTAGGTACAGTTGTAGAGGCATTGTTAGACAAAGGAAGAGGGTATGTTTCTACCATTTTAGTTCAAGCTGGTACATTAAGAATTGGTGACTATTTGCTCGCAGGTAAGCATAGTGGAAAAGTAAGAGCCATGTTCGATGAAAGAGGAAATAAAATTAAAGAAGCTGGACCGTCAACTCCTGTGTCAATTTTAGGGCTAGATGGAGCGCCTCAGGCAGGTGATAAATTCAATGTTTTTGAAGATGAAAGAGAAGCAAAACAAATCGCTGCAAAGCGCTCGCAATTGCAACGTGAACAATCTGTAAGAACTCAGAAGACGTTAACATTAGATGAAATCGGACGACGTATTGCTTTAGGAGATTTTAAGGAGTTAAATATTATATTAAAAGGAGATGTAGATGGTTCAGTAGAAGCATTAACCGATTCTTTCCAGAAATTATCTACTGAAGAAATTCAAGTAAATATTTTACATAAAGGGGTTGGTGCAATTACAGAGTCTGATGTGTTGTTAGCTTCAGCCTCAGATGCAATCATTATTGGATTTAATGTAAGACCACAAGGTAATGCAAGAAATGTAGCGGATAGAGAAGAGGTTGATATTAGAACTTATTCTATTATCTATGATGCAATCAATGATCTTAAGGATGCAATGGAAGGTATGCTTTCTCCTGAAATGAAAGAAGAGATTATTGGTAATGTTGAAATCAGAGAGGTTTATAAAATCTCAAAGGTTGGTAATATTGCGGGATGTATGGTTATGAGCGGTAAAATTACTCGTGACTCCAATATTCGTATAATCAGAGACGGTATTGTTGTACATGACGGTACTTTGGCTTCCTTGAAGCGTTTCAAAGATGATGTAAAAGAAGTTACTAAAGGATATGATTGTGGTTTACAAATTAAAGGTTACAATGATATTAAAGAAGGAGACGTAATTGAAGTTTACATTGAAGTAGCAGTGAAGAAAAAGCTTAAATAGGCTTAAGTAACAATATATAAATTTGGAGGTCTTGATTTTTCAAGGCCTTTTTTTATCTTTTAAGTTTTGAGTGTTTTGTGAAAATTGATTTCCTGTAAATCCAGCGTAGTAGCAAGTATTGACCTCCATTCAAGTCTCGAAAAGATGCGTTAAATGATTTTATTCATCTAGTTTGTCGTTTGCAAATAATCACCAGTAAGGTTGATAAAACTAAAATATGGAGAACGTTTTAGTTGTTGTGATATAATTGATTAAAGCAATGAAATATGGATAACAGAAGTATGATAAATTGAAATATTAAAGATTATTAAAGAATATATGTTCTATTTTTCTGTATTGTAAACTGCACGAAAGGTGTATTTTAAATTACTAATTGTAAATGAATGACAAATGACACAAATTGTTAATCCATTGGTGAAATTAGTACTGATGAATGATCGCTGGATTATGATGTAATAATATTTCTGATCAATAAAAAACTCTTTCAAAAAAAATGAAAGAGTCTTATATTACGTGTTTAAGAATGTTTTAAACTATTTTCTAAATCGGATAACGATAGCTCCTGTAAATTTTTCCTTGATTTTATTTAATGAACGATCAGCTTCAATTTTTGAATAGTATTCTCCAACATGTACTTTCCATTCTGGGGCTTCATATTTTAATTTTGGGATGCCCTGAAACTTCATCATGTAATTTTGTTTGATAGTACGTGCTATTTTTTCATTGCCATTATACAACTGTATCTTGTAAATAGTTTCATTGTTCTTATTGTATTCTCTTTTCTTTTCTAAGAGCGAATTAATCTTCTCATTATCTGTATAATTAGATTGAGAAAAACTATATAAAAAACCAGTTAGTAATAGGGCTAAACAAAATAAATTTTTACAATATAGATGCATGTTACATGTTTTTTACAAAAGTAACGACTTGTGGGCTAATAGATTGCTGATAACTGTTATTTAGAATTGATATAAATTGTAAATTAGGAATCTCTTAACACTTCCTATTTTGCAGATAAGTAGTAATTTTGTCCGAGTTTATGGGAGTGAAATAAATAATTTTCCATTCTTATAGCAACATACATAATAGATACAAAAAATTATATTTTTACAGTATGAAAAGTGTGAATTATCACAACAAAATTAGTCGAATTCTTTTAAGTAGTTTTACTCTTTTATTTGCATTTCTAGTAAGTGTTTCGGTAAATGCCCAGGAAGTTGATGAAGCTCGTCAAAAGGCAGGAAGAAAATTATTTAACGCTAACTGTGCTTCTTGTCATAAGCTAAACAAAAGAGCAACTGGACCTGCTTTAGGTGGAGTTGAAAAAAGAAGAGAAAACGAATGGTTAAAGAAGTGGATTCGTAATAATGCGGAGCTTAGGGCTTCAGGTGATGCTGATGCTATTGCTTTATACGAGGAATGGGGTCAATCAAATATGACTGCGTTTCCGCAGTTAACCGATCAAAATATCGATGATATTTTATATTACACCACTGTTGGTGACCCAAAGAAGGTTGTGGTTGGTTCAGGTGGTGTTGAAGATGATTTAGCCAGTGAGGATCAAGCTCCAAAATGGTTAATCTGGATTCTAGCAGGAGCTATCGTTGTTGCATTCTTAATGATCGCAAGTTTATTAAAAACGGTTAGTGAATTAAAAGGAGCCCCTAAAACCCCTGGTTTGTTAGGGCAAACAGCTGAGTTGTGGGAAGGTGTTAAAAAGAATACGTTTCTACACGTGATGTTCGTGATCTTTGGAGCATTAATGACAGCATATGTTTTATTTGGAACGTTGTTTAAGGTAGGTGTTGATCAAGGATATCAACCAGTTCAACCAATTTTATTTTCCCATAAAATTCATGCAGGTGACAATAAAATTGAGTGTCAGTATTGTCACTCAGCAGCTAAACATTCTAAACATTCAGGGATTCCTTCTTTAAATGTTTGTATGAATTGTCACAAAAACATTGCTGAAGTAGCCGAAGGAACTAAAGTCGTTTTAGAAGATGGAGGACGTGTTGTAGGTAAAACTGAATTAGATAAAGAAATCGCAAAAATATATGAGCACGTAGGTTGGGATAAAGTTGAAATGGAATACACAGGAAATACTAAACCAATCGAATGGGTTAGAATCCATAATTTACCAGACTTTGCTTACTTCAATCACTCACAACACGTAACAGTTGCAGGGGTTAAGTGTCAAAAGTGTCACGGTCCAGTAGAGGAAATGGAAGAATTATATCAGCATTCTCCATTAACTATGGGATGGTGTATTGATTGTCACAAGGAAACTAATGTTGACTTGAAAGGAAATGAGTACTACGCTAAGATTCATGCAGATTTAGCTAAGAAATATGGGGTAGATCAAGTGACAATCGCTCAATTAGGTGGTAAAGAATGTGGTAAGTGCCACTATTAATAATTAAGAAAGTAGAAAAACACGTTATATAAATGGCTTCAAACAAAAAATACTGGCAAAGTGTTGAAGAACTAAATGATAGTTCTGTTGTTGAAACGCTACGTAATAAAGAGTTTGTACAGGAAATACCGACAGAAGAGTTTTTAGGAGATCAAGAAACTCTTGAAGGTTCCTCTACTTCACGTAGAGATTTCTTAAAATATGTTGGTTTTTCAACTGCTGCAGCTTCATTGGCAGCATGTGAAGGACCTGTTAGAAAATCAATCCCTTATGTAGTTCAACCTAACGATTTAGTGGTAGGTGTAGCAGATTGGTATGCAACTACAATTGCAGATGGGTTTGATTTTGCGAATGTTTTAGTGAAAACTAGAGAAGGGCGTCCAATTCAGGTAATGCCGAACAAAGAGGCGGGTGGTGTAACAAGTGCTCGTACGCAAGCTTCAGTGTTATCATTATACGATAGCGACTTACGTGTAAAAGAACCAAGAAAAGGTGATGCTCAATTTACTTGGGCAGATGCAGATAAAGAAATCATCGCTAAATTAGAGAGTCTTAAAAGTGCAGACGCATTAGTTTACTTAATGACTGGAACTTTAGCAAGTCCATCTACTGAAAAGGTAATTGCTGATTTCTTAGCGAAATATCCAAACGTAAAGCATGTAACATATGATGCAGTTTCAGAAAGTGGAACGGCTGATGCAATGGAAGCAATGTATGGTACTCGTGCATTACCAAATTATGATTTCAGTAAGGCTGAAGTAATAGCTTCTATAGGTGCAGATTTCATTGGAGATTGGCAAGGAGGTTACGAAAAGTCTTATGCTGATGGCAGAAGAGCAGATGCTGGTAAGATGTCTTACCATGTGCAAATAGAAAGTAATATGTCTTTGTCTGGAGCAAATGCAGATAAACGTATTGTTGCTAAACCTTCTATTCAAGTAAATGCGTTAGTTAAATTATTTAACGCAATTACAGGTCAGAATATCGCAACTGAGAATACTTCAATTGATGCTCAAGTAGCTAAATTAGCTGCTGATCTTAAGAAAGCAGGGAGTAAGGCTGTAGTTGTAACCGGATTCAACGATAAAAATGCTCAATTAGTTGCTTTAGCAATTAATAAAGCATTAAATAGTGAAATCATTGATACGAAAGCAGTGAACCTAACACGTCAAGGAAATGATGCAAAGGTTGCTGAGCTATTAGCTGATATTAAATCTGGAAAAGCAAAAGGATTAGTTACTTATAACGTAAATCCTGCTTATTCCATTACAGGATTTGGTGAGAATACTAAAAAATTAGATTTCTCTGTAGCAATTTCTACGCAAGATGATGCTACCGCAAATTCAACTCAATTTACATTACCAGCACCTCACAACTTAGAAAGTTGGGGAGATGTTATGGCAACTGCTGGGAAGTATAGTTTAGTACAACCAACCATTGCTCCAATTTTTAATACACGCCAGTTTCAAGATGTGTTATTAAAGTGGTCTGGAGCAACTCAAAATTATTATGATACTTTAAAAGAGTTCTGGAGTACCAACGTGTTAAATGGCGCTTCATGGAATCAAGCATTACATGATGGTTTCTTTATGACTTCAGTTGCTGAAGTAAATAACGAGGTTAATGCAGAGGAAACAACTGCTGTTAATCCAGTAGATTCGGCAAATGAATTATCAAAAGTAAAATCAACTCAATTCGAGTTAACATTATATACTTCTACAGCTTTAGGAGATGGTAAACAAGCGAATAACCCTTGGTTACAAGAATTACCTGATCCAATTACTAGAGCTTCTTGGGATAACTACTTAACAATGTCTATGGCAGATGCTAAGAAGTTAGGTTTTACCAATCCTGTTAAAGATAACGGAGCTATCGATGGTGACTACGCAAAAGTTGCTGTAAATGGAGTAGAAGTTACAGTACCAGTGATTGTTCAACCAGGTCAAGCTAATGGTTCTTTAGGATTAGCTTTAGGTTATGGTAGGAAGCAAGGACTAAAAGAAGAAATGCAAGTAGGTGTAAATGCTTACCCGTTATATGCGGATAGTAAAAACGTACAGTATAATGTATCTGTTGAGAAAGTAAGTGGAACTCACAAGTTCGCTTGTATTCAGGTTCAAAGTACGTTAGCTGGTCGTCACGACATCTTAAGAGAAGCTACTTTAAAAGAAGTGAATGATAAATCTTTAGATCCTAAACATACGTGGAACCAACCTTTCATGGTATCTTACGATCACCAAGAAACTGAAGCTACTGACAGAAAGGTTGATTTATGGGATGATCACGATAGAAGTTTAGGTCATCACTTTAACTTATCGATTGATTTAACCTCATGTACAGGATGTGGAGCGTGTGTTGTAGCGTGTCATGCTGAAAACAATGTTCCAGTAGTCGGTAAAGATGAAGTTCGTGTAGGTAGAGATATGCACTGGTTACGTATTGATCGTTACTATTCTTCAACAGTAGAAGATAAGCAATATGCAAAGGATAAAGATGGTAATGCGATCATTACTATGGATGAGTTCAAAGCTCAGAATCCAAATATTCCTAATAAAGATATTGAAAGAAGATATACTGAGAAAGTATTAAAATTAAGTAAAGGAGACTTATTCGATGCTTTAGAAAATCCTGCTGAGAATCCAGAGGTTACTTTCCAACCAATGATGTGTCAACATTGTAATCACGCACCATGTGAAACAGTTTGTCCGGTAGCTGCAACTTCTCACGGTCGTCAAGGTCAAAACCAAATGGCATATAACCGTTGTGTAGGAACTCGTTATTGTGCGAACAACTGTCCTTACCGTGTTCGTCGTTTTAACTGGTTCAACTATGCAGATAATAAGGAATTTGATTTCAATATGAATAACGAATACGGTAAAATGGTATTAAATCCAGACGTTGTCGTTCGTTCTCGTGGAGTTATGGAAAAATGTTCTATGTGTATTCAAATGACACAAGCTACCATCTTAAAAGCTAAGAGAGAAGGTAGAGCTGTTAAAGCTGATGAATTCCAAACCGCATGTTCACAAGCATGTTCAACTGGTGCTATGGTATTCGGAGACGTTAATAACGATAAAGATGCTGTTGCGAAGTTAAAAGAAGATAGAAGAGCTTTCTACGTGTTAGATTACATTGGTACAAAACCAAACGTAGTGTATCAAGTGAAAGTAAGAAATACAAACGAAGCTTAATTAAATTATAAGAATATAGATTATGTCGGGTCATTACGAATCGTCTTATAGAGAACCTTTAATACTTGGTGATAAGAGTTACCATGATATTACAGAAGATATAGCTAGACCTATAGAAGGAAAAGCTAATAAACACTGGTATGTTGCATTCTACATTTCTTTAGCAGCAATGTTATGGGGGTTTGGATGTATCTTTTACACAGTAGGAACGGGTATTGGTGTTTGGGGATTAAGTAAAAACATTGGATGGGCTTGGGATATTACCAACTTCGTTTGGTGGGTAGGTATCGGTCATGCTGGTACATTAATTTCAGCCGTGTTATTATTATTCCGTCAAAAATGGAGAATGGCAATCAACCGTTCTGCAGAGGCAATGACAATTTTTGCTGTATTTCAAGCAGGATTGTTCCCAATTATTCACATGGGGCGTCCATGGAATGGTTATTGGGTATTACCTATTCCAAACCAATTTGGTTCATTATGGGTTAACTTTAACTCGCCATTATTATGGGATGTATTTGCAATTTCAACCTACTTATCGGTATCATTAGTTTTCTGGTGGACTGGATTATTACCTGATTTTGCAACAATACGTGATAGAGCAGTGAAACCTTTCCAAAAGAAGATTTATGCCTTATTATCATTCGGATGGTCAGGAAGAGCAAAAGATTGGCAACGTTTTGAAGAAGTATCTTTAGTGTTGGCTGGTTTAGCAACTCCATTAGTACTTTCTGTACACACAATTGTATCGTTTGACTTCGCTACTTCTGTAAACCCAGGATGGCACTCAACAATTTTCCCTCCTTACTTCGTTGCTGGAGCGATCTTCTCAGGGTTCGCAATGGTACAAACCTTATTAGGTATAATGCGTAAGGTAACGAACATGGAAGCCTATATTACTCGTTTACATATCGAGTATATGAATATCGTAATTATTTTAACAGGAGGTATTGTAGCTGTTGCATATGCTACTGAATTCTTCATCGCTTGGTATACAGGTTCACCATATGAAAATTATACATATTTATCATTTGGTGCAGAAGCTGGTGCTTACGGATGGGCTTTCTGGTCATTAATGATATTTAATATCATCATTCCTCAAATCTTATGGATTAAGAAGTTTAGAAGAAGTTTCGTTGTTTCTTTCCTAGTATCTATTGCAATTAACATCGGAATGTGGTTTGAGCGTTTTGATATTATCGCGATTGTATTAAGTAAAGGTCAATTACCTTCTACTTGGTGGAGATTTGAGCCAACATTTGTTGATGTAGGTATCTTCATCGGAACTATTGGATTCTTCTTCGTATTATTCTTATTATATGCTAGAACATTCCCAGTAATTCCAACAGCAGAGATTAAGACGATTTTAAAATCTTCAGGAGAGAATTATAAAAAACAAAGAGACGAGAACAATGAGCACTAATAAAGTAATTCACGCATTATACAATGATGATGATATCTTAATGGATGCCGTTAAGAAAGTAAGAGGAGAACATCATCATATTGAAGAAGTATATACTCCTTTCCCAGTTCACGGGTTAGATAAAGCTTTAGGTTTAGCTCCAACTCGTTTAGCAATTACTGCGTTCTTATATGGAATTACAGGAACGTCAATTGCGATTTGGTTAACTTGGTATACAATGATCGCCGATTGGCCGCAAGATATCGGTGGTAAGCCAAGTTTCACATGGTATGAGAATATGCCAGCATTTGTTCCAATTTTGTTTGAATTAACGGTATTCTTTGCAGCTCACTTAATGGTTATTACTTTTTATATGAGAAGTAGAATTTGGCCGTTTAAAGAAGCTGAGAATCCTGATCCTAGAACAACAGATGATCATTTTTTAATGGAAATTTCAGTTAGTGATAATGAAGAAGATTTAAAAACTTTATTAGAATCAACAGGAGCATTAGAAATCAAAGTAGTAGATAAGCACTAATAGATAGATATGAAGAGTATAAAAATAGTTATTGCTTTAGTTATTGTTACAGTTATTGCTTCTTGTAACGATAAACGTAAATCTCAAGTACAATATATGCCAGACATGTATGTCTCTGTACCATACGATGCAAATGGATTTTCATCTGCGGGCGAAGTTCCAGTTAACAGATTACCTGTTGCAGGAACTGTTAGCAGAAGTGGCATTGTGGCTTATGATATTCCAGATACAAATGCTGGTTACGAGAAGGCTAAGAATGAATTGAAGAATCCTTTAGCTAAAAACGAGAAAAACCTTGAAAATGGTAAGAAAATGTACGGTATTTACTGTGTAGTATGTCATGGAAAGAAAGGTGATGGAAACGGAATATTAATGGAAAGAGAGAAATTCTTAGGTATTCCGAACTATAAAGATAGAGACATTACCGAGGGAAGTATTTATCACGTATTAATGTACGGTAAAAACATGATGGGGTCACACTCAGGTCAATTGACATACAAAGAACGTTGGCAAGTAGTACAATACGTGCAGAAGTTAAGAAGCGAATTAAAAAAATAAGTCTATAATAGATAGTTAAGATATGTACCAGTTTTCAGGAAAATTAAAAATGCTAGCTATAATTTTAATGGCTGTAGGTTTGTTAGGAACGATATTAAGTTTTGTAAACACTCCTAGTTCATTAGAAGAAGCGAAAGCTATTTTAGCAGAACAGGAGGCATCACATCATGGTGGTCATGGGTCATCTCATCACGGAGATGATTCTCATCATGCAAATCCTGTTAATAAAGCAGAAGATAAACATGTAACTAATCACAAGGAAGAGACAAAAGATTCTTACAAATCTGAAACTCATAGTGAGGAGAGTCATTCAGAAGATTCTTTAAAAGTTTCCGAGAATCATGATGTTGTAACAAAGAATAATTTAACAGTAAAGAATGAGGAACATTCAGATTCTAATTACAATGCTATTTCAAATGAACACAACTCAGAAGGGCACGCTGAAGATACAAGATTAACCGATAGTTTAAATGGTTACGTAGCTGACAAAGTACACGCTAATCCTTCCCATGACGTGGCACATTCAGCTCATGATACAGATCACGGAGATCACCATGCTGAACATGTATTTCACCAAATGCAAAACAGACCTTGGTCTGCTGTATATGTATCCCTGTTATTCTTTTTAGGTATTACATTACTTGTAATGGCATTTTATGCGGCCCAAAGAATTGCTCATGCGGGTTGGTCGGTTGCTTTATTTAGAGTAATGGAAGCGATTACAGCAAACATTCATTATGTTAGTGTTTTTATGTTAATATTCATCATATTAACAGTTATGCACAAAAATCATTTATTTCCATGGATGGCAGAAGGTACTTTTACTTTAGGTCACGAAAATTATGATCCTATCGTTGATGGAAAGAAATGGTGGATGAATGTTCCAGGTTGGGCAATTCGTAGTGTTATTTATTTAGCTATTTGGAATGGGTTTCGTTATATCATTCGAAAAAAATCGATTAAACAAGATAATGGTGATTTAAAATTACACAAGAATATTTATAATTTATCCGTAGGATTTGTAGTTTTATTTATGATTACTGAAAGTATGATGTCATGGGACTGGATTATGGGTATTGATCCTCACTGGTTTTCAACATTATTTGGATGGTATGTGTTAGCTACTTTCTTAGTTTCGGCTTTAACCGTAATATGCTTAGTAACATTATATTTAAGATCTAAGGGTTATTTACCTATGGTAAATGATAGTCATATACATGATTTAGCTAAGTTTATGTTTGGATTTTCTGTGTTTTGGACATATTTGTGGTTTGCTCAGTTCATGCTTATTTGGTATGCTGATATGCCAGAGGAGACAGTTTATTATGCTTTAAGATTCAAAGAGTATATTGTACCTTTTATTGGTATGCTTGCTTTTAACTTTATCTTTCCAATTCTTTTATTAATTAATAGTGATTTTAAAACAATACCTTGGATATTAGTAATTGGTGGGTTATTTATACTTGTTGGACATTATGTGGATTTATTTGTAATGATTATGCCTGGTACTGTTGGGGGTCAATGGGGTTTTGGGATTGGAGAAATGAGTGCATTTCTTTTCTTCTTGGGACTTTTTATATACGCGACATTTACTGCTTTCTCAAAAGCAAATCCAGTCGCAAAAGGAAATCCGTTCCTGCATGAGAGTGAAACACATCACTATTACATCATTGAACACAGAGGGGAAGATAATAACGCGCATCATTAAAATTAAGAATAAAAAAATAAGTATATAGGTATGCTAGCTCTATTTTATATTTTCATTGCAGTAGCACTAGGAGTAAGTTTTTGGCAAATAACACGCATAATGAATTTACGTAAAGTTATTGCAACGGATGAAGACAACAACAAGCAAGGAAAGATAGCTCTTGGATTTATGGTTTTCTTATACGCAATGATGATTTATTGCTTATTAGCAATGAATGTTATCATGCTTCCAGAGAGTGCTTCATTAGAAGGTGAACACGATGATACTCTTTTTAATATGACTTTCATTTTAATAGGAATCGTTCAGTTTATCATGCAGTTTTTAATTTTTTACTTCACTTTTAAATATCGAGGTAGAAAGGATAAGAAAGCACTATTTTTTGCTGATAGTCACAAACTGGAATTAATCTGGACCGTTATCCCTGCAGTTACGATCGTATTACTCATCGGTTACGGTTTATGGCAGTGGAACAACATTATGTACGTAGGAGATGATGAGAATCCTATCGTGATCGAGGTATATTCGCAACAGTTTAGATGGGATGCTCGTTATGCTGGCTCAGATAATGAATTAGGATTAGGAAATGTAAATTTTATAGACATCAACAACCGAAATACTATGGGGGTTGACATGAGTGATCCGAAGGCACAGGATGATAAGCAGGTAACTGAGTTATATTTACCTAAAGGAAAGAAAATACTTTTTAAATTCCGTTCACAGGATGTTTTACATTCGGCTTACATGCCTCACTTTAGAGCACAAATGAACTGTGTTCCGGGAATGGTTACTCAATTTTCATTTACACCAAAGTATACTACCGAAGAGATGCGTAGTAATCCTGAGGTGATGGCTAAGGCAAAAGGGATAAATAAAATTCGTCAAGCTAAGGGTGAAGATCCTTATGTATTCGATTATTTGTTATTATGTAATAAAATTTGTGGTGCTTCACATTACAATATGCAGATGAAAATAACTGTTGTAGAAGAAGAGGACTACAAAAAGTGGTTAGGTGAGCAAAAAACATTAGCTCAAGTTGTTATTAAGTAAGATTTTAAACAAATTTATTAGATAAATTAAATTATGTCAGGAGAACATCACCATCATAAAGAAACATTTGTAACTAAATATATTTTTAGTACGGATCACAAGATGATTTCGAAACAATTTTTGATTACAGGAATGTTTATGGGAATCATCGGTGTATTCATGTCCATGTTATTTCGTTTACAGATCGCTTGGCCAGAGAAGTCATTTTCTATCATAGAAGCTTTCTTAGGTTCTCATCAGCAAACTGACGGGGTAATGAATCCAGATACGTATTTAGCCCTAGTTACTATTCACGGTACTATTATGGTATTCTTTGTACTTACTGCAGGTTTAAGTGGTACATTTTCAAATCTTTTAATTCCATTACAGATTGGAGCAAGAGATATGGCATCAGGTTTCTTAAACATGGTTTCATATTGGTTATTCTTTATTTCATCAGTTGTAATGGTAGTGTCCTTATTTGTTGAGGCAGGTCCAGCTTCGGCAGGTTGGACGATTTATCCTCCATTATCGGCATTACCAAAAGCTATTCCGGGATCAGGAATGGGAATGACGTTATGGTTAGTATCGATGGCCATTTTTATTGCTTCATCATTAATTGGATCATTAAACTATATTGTTACTGTATTAAATTTGCGTACAAAAGGTATGAAAATGACAAGATTACCTTTAACTATGTGGGCATTTTTTGTGACAGCGATCATTGGTGTAATCTCGTTTCCAGTATTATTATCAGCTGCTTTATTATTAATCTTTGACAGAAGTTTTGGAACGTCCTTCTATTTATCGGATATTTTTATATCAGGAGAAGTATTACATTATCAAGGAGGTTCACCAGTATTATTTGAACACCTATTTTGGTTCTTAGGACACCCTGAGGTATATATCATTTTATTACCGGCACTAGGAATATCATCTGAGGTAATATCAACAAATTCGAGGAAACCTATTTTTGGATATAGAGCAATGATTGGTTCGATTTTAGGTATCGCATTCTTATCAACTATTGTATGGGGTCACCACATGTTTGTATCAGGAATGAATCCATTCTTGGGTTCAGTTTTTACCTTTACAACAGTATTAATTGCAATACCTTCGGCGGTAAAAGCTTTTAATTACGTTACTACATTATGGAAAGGTAACCTACAGTTAAATCCAGCAATGTTATTTTCAATTGGATTAGTTTCAACATTTGTTACAGGTGGATTAACAGGATTAGTTTTAGGAGATTCGGCTTTAGATATTAATATCCACGATACATATTTTGTAGTGGCTCACTTCCACTTAGTAATGGGGGTATCTGCTTTATTTGGAATGTTTGCTGGTGTTTATCACTGGTATCCTAAGATGTATGGAAGAATGATGAATAAAGTAATGGGATATTGGCACTTTTGGTTAACAATTATTGCTGCCTATGGAGTGTTTTTTCCAATGCACTTTATCGGATTAGCTGGTTTACCACGTCGTTACTATACCAACACTTATTTTCCAATGTTCGATGATTTAGCAGATATCAATGTATTTATGACTGTTATGGCAATCATTGGAGGACTAGCACAGTTGATTTTCTTAGCGAACTTTTTTATATCAATGTATAGAGGTCCGAAAGCATCTCAAAATCCATGGAATTCGAATACATTAGAGTGGACAACACCTGTAGAGCATATTCATGGTAACTGGCCAGGGAAAATTCCAGAAGTACATAGATGGGCGTATGATTACAGTAAAACTGACGATAATGGTAATTATATTCATGGTCAAGATTTTGTGTTGCAGTCTACACCATTAAAAGACGGAGAAGAGCCATCCTAATTGGTTTAACATATTATAATGAAGCCTTTCAATTTTATTGAAAGGTTTTTTTTTGTTTATATTTCAGTAAAATTAAATTTAGTAATATGAGTCATCTTATAAAGCTTACTTTATTAATAATGTCAAGTATTTGTTTTTGTAATTGCAATTCCAGTAAGAAGTCGGTAGATTCTCAGACAGGATTATATTCAGAGGAGTCATATATCCAAGATGGCTATGTAAAAGCCGTTATAAAGGATAATAAAAGCGATTCACCTTGTGGCAGTGTTTTAATAAGTATAGTCGATTCTAAGGATATATTAGACCCTGTTAATTTAGAAAATATAATAGGAAAATGGGGGAAGAATATTTGGTTAAAGTATAATTCACTAAGAATGCAAAATAGATGTGAAGTAGCACGTCCAATAAATGTTATAGCCATAAAAAAAAGAGATGAATAATTCATCTCTTTTTTATTTTATATTAATTCATTCTTTATTTGACGAAAAGTTTAACTGTTTTGAATGCTCTTGTTGTACCCATTCTTACGACGTATACACCAGTACTTGCAAAAGACATATCCAATGAGTATTTAAATTTTTTACCGTCTTTAGTTATATTATTAAAAACAATTTGCTTCCCTAGCATATTATAAACCCTAAAGCTTATCAGATCTTCATAATCCGTAGTTAATTCTATGTCAAATTGCCTATTAGGTAGCGACTTCACTTCTAATACCGAATTCTCTAAAATAGCGTCATCAGTACTTAATGTTGTATCTACTATATTTACGGTATAATCGTGAACCTCACCATAATCGAAATTTGAACATGGCTCATTTATATCACCTGTTGCGGTAACATCAATAGCTTTTACTCGTAAAATATGTAATCCTAAAGGTGCAGTTTGTGGAATGTTCAAATCGAAATTCTGTAAACTACTAGCAATTGAAAAACTTTCACCAAGAATTAATTGTTCATTCCTTTCGAATTCACCATTATCATTAAAATCAATCCATGCAGATAGTCCTTCGCCAGATGGATTATCTGACCAGTTATGTTGAGCTCGTAATAAATAAGCCGCCCCCACAGATCTATCCAAATCGGTAGTTAAATCTTTTCGGTTAACATATCCAGTAATATTACCTGTAGAGTTACATCCGCTATTACCGTCATCAACATCAATATCCTCTAAAATAAATCTTTTAATACCATCAACATTACATCCACCTGCGGTTGGAGTGCATGTTCCAAGTTCATTAATTACCTGAATATTTGTTGAATTATTAAAATCATTGGCATCTTCAGCTAATTCTGTAAATACTTTTATATTGTAAGTTTGGTTTAAAGTAGATAAGTTCGCAAGCGATGAAAACGTAAATGTATCGGTTTGTGCTTGTGAAATTGTTCCAGTGTAATTTTCAGTAATTGTAGTACCACCGTTTATCCTGTAACTTACCGGAAAGTTTGATTGATCAGAACGTCCAAAATTTTTGATTGTAACAGTTATTTGCTCCGAATTTGATAGAGTTCCACTTGTTGGGCTATCAATACTAAGAACACCAACATCGTTAAGTGGAGCAGGACTTAGTCTAAAAACACCCACCATATTACTTCTGTTACCGTTGTTAAAATACTCGCTTACAAACCAAAAGTCCGAGTCATTTGAAGGGTCTACAGTTAAATGAGAATAATCTGCATATCTGACAGCTGGATTATCCGAGTTACTTTCCACAATTAATTCTTCAATAGCAGTCATGGCATTCAATGGATCTCCATTAAGTCTTCCTGTATACCTTAGACTAATTCTTTCTGTTGAACTTACAGATGAATAGCCCATACCAATGTTACCTGCTGCGTCCATTGCCATACTTGCACCAAAGGCATGTCTATTTTCGGGAGCTGTATAAGTTCCTTCTTGGTAAATAGACCATGGTTGACCATCACCGCTCTGTCTTAATTCATACCATCTTATACCAGCTAGTTTACCATTAGCGTTTGTATTTACCACAAAATTAAATACAACGGAATTATGTGTAGCAAACTTTCTAAACTGCGCCTGATTCATTATTGTAGCCTGCATAGCATCAATATCCGGCCCTGATGGTTGAGGAAGGTTAGAAAAACCACCACCATCAAAAACCCCAGTAAATGGTGCTGTAGTAATTTCAGTAGCTGCAGAAATTGTTGAATTAGCCGGCGTTGTCCAGTCTACATTTATGGTCCATAATTTTAAATGATCAGAATTTACATTCGTCCATGCATCATCCTGCATGTAAACAATTGTAGCATTTCCTCTAGCTGGTAAATTACCATCTGTTACGTTAAAAGCTTGTGGACTGTAAAATCCGTTTGTTTCGATTCCTGGTAAAGAAAATGCTTGAATGCTAGCTGTTTGATCACCACTTAACATTTTATCTCTCTCTAGTACCCAAACTTGTCCATTACGAGTGTTACCACTGTTATCTGCTTCAGAAATATTTGCGGTAACATAATATCCATCCGACCAGATTGAGAATTTCGTGTAATCAGGGAACGTTCCAGTTTGAAATCCAGTTGCACTGTAAGTATGCCATCCATCATTTACTGGATCATTAGTTTGAGAAATAGCAACGTGGAAACCATTAGGTGAATTTTCAAATTCTGTAACTATATAACGATCTGCTTGAGCGTCATAAAGTACTATTGGGTCACCGTTAGGACTACCAGGGAATAATGTAGTTAAACTAGCGGCTGGAGTAGCTGGTGTTCCATTTTTATTAAAAATTCTAAACGAAGTATTCCATGAAGCGATGTAATAGTCTCTTCCTACTGCTCCAGTTGGATCTGAGGGAGTTGACGTACTGGAGGTGGTTTCGAAAGTTAAACTCGTCGACTTAACTCTTCTAGATAAAGCACTCTTTTGTTTATTTAAGAGTGGGTCTAATCCTTTTGGTAAACCTTTTCCTGGTACTACTTTATTACCTTGGGTTCTTTTGTCTTTACCGTAATAGTTATTCTTATTTATAGAAGCAGGAATAAAAGTCCCTTTCTTCAATTGTTCTGTTATACTTGGTACATAACGATATGTTAAGTTACCTTTCCATGATAGTTTTTGTGGTGTGTTAGGTACCTTCTCTTGTCCATATAAACTTGTTAATAAACAAAGTGAAAGAAGGCAAAGTAAATGGGTAAATCTCGATTGCATTTTTTCAATTAAATTAGTTGAAGATCAAATATACATTATTATCAATATAATACAGGTTTTACCTAAAATTTCAACAACTTTTCTGTAGAAAAAATGAAGTTTATTTGATTACGTAGTTTTATTCTTCTTAAAAGTAACAATTGTTACAATCATAAAACTTGTTTTAAAGTATATTTGCATTTATGAATGATCACTTAAATCCTGATAGTACAAATTATTCGAGAGAAGAAATGGATGTTGAAAAGAAATTACGTCCTTTATCCTTTGATGATTTTACAGGTCAGGAGCAAGCAATTGAAAATTTGAAAATATTTGTGGAGGCGGCAAATCAAAGAGATGAAGCTTTGGATCATGCTTTGTTTCATGGGCCTCCAGGGTTAGGTAAAACCACGCTTGCCAATATTTTGGCAAATGAGTTAGGAGTAGGAATTAAAGTTACATCTGGTCCTGTTTTAGATAAACCGGGAGATTTAGCTGGTTTACTTACAAATTTAGATGAGAGAGATGTGCTTTTTATAGATGAGATTCATCGATTAAGTCCAGTTGTTGAAGAATATTTATATTCAGCAATGGAAGATTATAAAATCGATATAATGATTGAGTCAGGTCCAAATGCTAGAACTGTTCAAATAAGTTTAGAACCTTTTACCTTGGTAGGTGCAACAACAAGATCTGGTTTATTGACAGCTCCAATGAGAGCCCGTTTTGGCATTAGTAGTCGTTTACATTATTATTCTACTGAGCTTTTAACAACTATCATCCAACGAAGTGCAATGATCTTGGGTGTTCCAATTTCAATGGAAGCGGCTATTGAAATTGCAGGTAGAAGTAGAGGTACTCCTAGGATAGCAAATGCGTTACTGAGAAGAGTCCGAGATTTTGCTCAAATTAAAGGAGATGGGAATATTAATTTGAGCATTGCTCAATATGCTTTAAAAGCACTTAATGTAGACGCACACGGATTGGATGAAATGGATAACAAAATTCTTCATACAATTATAAATAAGTTTAAAGGAGGGCCAGTGGGTATAACAACTTTGGCAACAGCTGTTGGTGAAAATGCAGAAACAATTGAAGAAGTATATGAGCCTTTTTTAATTCAAGAAGGATTTATTATGCGGACTCCTAGAGGTAGAGAAGTAACAGATTTAGCTTACAAACATTTAGGAAAAATAAAAGAAAGTAGTCAAGGAGAGTTGTTTTAAGTGAGATTTCAGAAATACATACCTATTTTAAATTGGTTGCCTAAGTATAGAAAGGATCAGTTTGAAGGCGATTTAATCGCTGGAATAACTGTCGCAACAGTTTTAATTCCTCAAGGAATTGCATACGCATTAATTGCAGGTTTACCTCCAATTTATGGTTTATATTCAGCATTAATTCCGCAAGTAGTTTATGCAATCTTCGGTTCTTCCAGACATGTTGCTATTGGTCCTGTAGCAACGGATTCATTAATTGTAGCAGCTAGTATTTCTACTGTTGCTTTAATGGGATCGGAAAGTTACATTGCCATTGCAATATTTTTAGCATTTATGGTTGGTTGTATTCAATTTTTAATGGGAGTTTTTCGACTTGGGTTTATTGTGAATTTTTTATCTAAACCAGTAATCACTGGATTTACATCTGCAGTGGCAATTACAATTGGTTTAAATCAATTTCGAAACTTTTTTGGAGTTGATTTTTTACAAAGTGATCAAATTCATATTTTATTGGACGATATCTTATCTAGAATTTTTGAATTCGATTTAAAGACCACGATTATAGGTTGTATTGCAAGTCTTATTATCATAGTTTGTAGGCGGATTAATAAGAAAATTCCAAATGCACTAATAGTAGTAGTTCTTGGAATTATTATCATGTACTTTTTTAGGAGTAATTTTACCGAAGTTGCAATCGTAGAAGGAATTCCTTCTGGACTACCTGGATTTGAAGTTCCAGAGTTTAATTTTGGGTTGATAAAAGAGTTACTTCCAATGACCTTTACCCTGGTAATGGTTGGTTATTTAGAAATAATTTCTATTGGAAAATATATCGAGACTCAGCAAGAAGAGTATAAAATTGATTCTAACCAAGAATTAATAGCTTTAGGATTGAGCAATATTGTTGGATCATTTTTTAAAGCTTATCCTTCTACATCAAGTTTTTCGAGATCAGCAATAAACTTCGATGCAGGAGCTAGAACTGGAATTGCAGCTTTTATATCAGCTGGATTAGTGATGGTAACTTTATTGTTTTTGACACCAGTTTTTTATTTTTTACCAAAAACAGTACTATCAGCCATAATTATTGTAGCCGTTTTCAGATTGGTTAATGTAAAAGAAGCTCGCTTTTTATGGAGAGCAAATAATTTAGATTTCTGGTTATTATTAGCTACTTTTTGCGCCACTTTATTTTTTGGAATTGAATACGGAATTTTAATAGGAGTGGGATTATCATTAATTGTATTAATTTTCAGAACATCAAGACCAAATGTAGTAGAGCTAGGAAAGGTTCCTGATTCTGACTTTTACAGAAATAAAATTCGTTTTAAAGAAGTTGTTATCGAAGATGAAGTGTTAGTTTTTCGTTTTGATGCGCAATTATTTTATGCGAATTCAAATTACTTTCGAGAGCAGCTAGAATTAATGGTGAAAGATAAAGGAGACAAACTAAAACTTATTGTTTTAGATGGTGAGAGTATCAATAGAGTCGATAGTACTGGGATAGAAATGCTGAAGCAGCAAATTGTATTTTATAAGAGAAAAGAAATACTTTTTTATTTTGCAGGAATTAAAGGTCCAGTAAGAGATGCTATTTTTAAGGCCGGTATGTTAGATGTTGTAAGTATTGACCATTTCTTTATGAGAGCAAATTGGGCTGTACTATTTTATAAAACAGGAGATAATCAAAATCAAAAAAAATACGCTCAGTATATACATCAGGCGTATGAATAAATAACAAAGAATATGAAGATCGAGCAAATTTATACGAAATGTTTATCGCAAGGAGCATATTACATTGAAAGTAATGGAGAGGTAGCAATCATTGATCCTTTGAGAGAAGTACAGCCGTATTTAGAGAAAGCAGAAAAGGATGGTGCGAAGATTAAGTATATTTTCGAAACTCATTTTCATGCAGATTTTGTAAGTGGGCATATTACATTGGCAGAGAAAACTGGTGCCAAAATTGTTTATGGTCCAACAGCGAAAACAAATTTCGAAGCTCATATAGCGAAAGATAATGAATCGTTCTTTGTTGGAAATTTAGAAATAGTTGCAATTCATACCCCAGGTCATACCATGGAGAGTACAATTTATTTATTGAAGGACGAATCTGGTAAAGATTATGCAATTTTTAGTGGAGATACTCTATTTATTGGAGATGTTGGGAGACCAGATTTGGCTCAAAAAGGAGATATTACAAAAGAAGATTTAGCAGGCTTTTTGTTTGATAGTCTTAGGCATAAGATAATGGTTTTGAATGATGATGTAATTGTATATCCAGCTCATGGAGCAGGTTCTGCATGTGGTAAAAACTTAAGTAAAGAAACTGTTAGTACTATTGGCGACCAAAAGAAAAGAAATTACGCGTTAAGGGAGAATATGACACGTGAAGAGTTTATCAAAGAAGTAACTGATGGTTTGTTACCACCACCAGATTATTTTCCTTTGAATGTGAAGTTAAATAAAGAGGGATACGAATCAATTTATACAATTTTAGAGAAGGGTTCTAAGTCTTTATCTGTTGGTCAGTTTGTTGAAAAAACTGAAGAATACGATGCTTTAATTTTAGATGTTCGTCATCAATTTGATTTTATTCAAGGTTTTATACCGAAATCAATGTTTATCGGTTTAAACGGAACATTTGCGCCTTGGGTTGGAGCTTTAATAAAAGATATCCATCAACCAATTGTTTTAGTTACTCCAGAAGGTAAAGAAGAGGAAACAATAACTCGTTTGGCGAGAGTTGGTTTTGATAATGTAATTGGTTATTTAGAAGGTGGATTTGAATCTTGGAAGAAAGCAGGTAAAACTATTGATACGTTGAAATCAATTACTGCTGAGGAATTAGAAAAAAACATCGAGAATAATGCAATTGTTTTTGATGTAAGAAAGCCGGGAGAGTTTGAAAATGAGCATATAAAAGATGTCAAAAGTACTCCGTTAGATTATTTAAATAATTACCTTAGTGTATTTCCTAAAGACAAAGACTTTTTTATTCACTGTGCTGGAGGATACAGATCTGTAATTGCAGCATCTATTCTAAAGGCCAAAGGTTTTAATAATGTAATTGATGTTGCTGGTGGTTTTGCAGCAATACGTAAAACAAATATAAAAACAACAACACCTGTTTGTAATATATCTTCATAAATCATAAGAAACAAAAAATGAAAATGTATTCGATGCAATGCAAGTCAATATAGTAGCTAGTGATTTTGAATCTACAGCAATTGAAGTTTTAGATAAAAAGAAACCTGTAAATAAGTAGTGTCGTTATAGAGGGAGAAGGAAAATAGCTGCTTCAGTTTTAATAGTTAATGGTAATTGTGTTAAAGGAGGATATAATAAGGTGTTTAAATAAATAAAAGTAAAATGACAAGAGAAATTTATATAGAAAATTTAAAATGTGGTGGTTGTGCAAATACTATAAAAAACGGACTAAATGAAATTAAAGGAGTTGATAATGTTGAAGTAAATGTTGAAGAGTCAAAAGTTAGTTTTAACGCTCCAGAAAAAATAGTTGAAACTATTAAGGCAAAATTATCGAAGCTCGGATATCCAGAAGTAGGAGATGAGAACAACTTATTGCACAAGGCGAAATCATTTATAAGTTGTGCTGTAGGAAGAATTAAATAGTTCGTTAGATGAAAAAGGAAACAAATTATAGAAGTTGGTCATTCCGACTTTTAATTTATGTTTTGTTGCTGAATTTAGTGACCATGTATTTAACAATTCAATTTATTCCTTTTGTGCATGATGGAGAAAGGTTTTACATTAGAATGTTAATTTTATCAGTATTAGCGATGTTATTGTTTATCGCAGGAGTAATATTAACTTTCTTTTCTGTTAGAAATAAAGAAAAAAAAGATTACAAGTATAAAGTATCAGTTTATGGTTATCCAATATTTTTTCTGATAAGCATAATAGTACCAATTTTATTATAGAAATAAAAAGGCCGAGTGAAAACTCAGCCTTTTTGGTTAATGCTAGTATATAATTAGAGCTTAAATGTAACTCCCGCTAAGAAGTTAATAGTAGCTTGTGGGTAATATCCCGCTCCATCAACCGTAGTTGTTACACCAGGATTAGACCACGTATCGTCATAGAAGAAATAATATCCTCTATCTACGTATTCTCTATTAAAAATGTTATTTACTAAACCAGTAAATACTATTGAATCAAATATTTTATTCGTTTCAAGTTCATAAACAATGTTTAAGTCACTTGTAAAATAGCGTTCTAATTTCTCATTATTAGAAATTCTACCACCTAAATTTCCCATAAACTGTTCTCCTACAAATTTCGATAAGAAAGCAATTTGTAAATTGTTTGTTGGAGTAATCACCAATGAGTTTCCAACAATTACATTAGGAGAAAAAGAGATATTTGTATTTCCTAAGTTTTCGACTATTCCATCAATCGGAGCATTAAAATTTCTGTTTTTATTGGTACTCAATCCTAAATTAGGTTTTATCGATACATGTTCAGTTAAAGTAATATCAGCATCAATTTCTAAACCGAGGCGGAAACTACTTCCACTGGTTTCTCTTAATGGTTCACCAACATTATTAATCGCTCCTGATAAAACTAATTGATTCGTATAATCCATATAGAATAAATTAGTGTTTACCTTAATTTTATCAGTAGCCAAACGCCATCCTAATTCAAAATCATCCAATGTTTCGTGTTGCGTATTTCCTCCTTCAAAATCATTTCTATTTGGTTCTCTATTCGCTCTAGCATACGATAAATAGAAACTATTAGCATCATTTAATTGGTATGTCAACCCTGCTTTTGGGTTAAAGAAATTGAAATCTTTGTCGATATCTAAAGGAACTCGATCAGAGTTTAATCCACCAGTTCTGTAGCTTACAAATCTTCCCTGTAAATCAATATAAGCATTTAATTTGTCATTAAGTCTAATATTAGTTTTAACAAAAGAACTTAAATCTTGTTTTTTCGCATCACTAAAATAATAACGATCTCTAATATTAACATTCGGAGCTAAATCACTTCCCCAAATCACTTCTCCGTAATGATCATTTGTATAATTACTATAAGAACCGCCAGCAATTATTTCTAAACCATCAACAGTATATGTTGCTGCAGCATTAAAAACATAGAAATGATTATCTAACCAACGACGAACAACAATATCACTACCATCAATAATTAAATTATTAAAGTCAGGAGCAGATTCACCAGGCTTATACTGCTCAAAATATCCTTTTCCACGTGTGTAGTTTAAACCAATATTTGTAGATAATTTATCACTGAACTTTTCATTCCAGTGTAATTGATAATGATCTTGCCAATAATTATCAGTTTCATTATCATAAGTATAAGGATTTTGACGACGATTTTCTGCTAATTCTTCTGCAGTTAAGCCAAACCAAGCTTGGTAAGTTTGTTCTGATCCTCCAAAAACAATTGCTTTAATTAGGGTATTGTCATCAGAATAACTTCCTTGTAAAAAGTATGATTTTAAATCGGTAAAAGCACGATCTACATATCCATCAGAGTAAATATTAGATAAACGACCAGAGAATTCAAAATGATCATTTACTCTTCCAGTGGTAAATTTAACTGTGTGTTTGCGAGTTCCGAAAGATCCAAAAGCGTTTGAAATTTCTCCACCAGCTTCTTCAGAAATAGCATCAGTTAAAATATTTAAACTAGCACCAAAAGCTCCAGATCCGTTAGTCGAAGTTCCAACTCCACGTTGTAATTGCAAACTTTGAGTTGAAGAAGCAAAATCTCCTAAATTTACCCAAAATGTTCCTTGACTTTCTGGATCATTATATGGAATTCCGTTAATAGTAACATTGATTCTTGTTGCATCTGAACCACGAACTCTCATATACGTATAACCAATACCAGCTCCTGCATCAGAAGAAGATATCACAGATGGTAAATAATTTAATAATACAGGAATATCTTGTCCTAAATTACGTTTGGCAATTTCTTTTTTAGACAAGTTCGAGTGTGTTACAGGAGCATCTGCTTTCACACGAATAGAAGAAACTAGAACTTCGTCTAAAACTTCATCTTCGGAAGTTAATTTGATTACAATATCTTTCGTTCCTGAAGCAATTTCCTTCTTAATTGTTCTAAATCCAACAAAAGATATTTCTAATAAATAATTTCCTTCTGGAATTCTTAAAGTAAAATTTCCATCAGCATCTGTGATAGATCCTTTTTTGATATCACGAATAATTACGCTTGCACCATTTAGTGGATTAGAATTACTGTCAACTACCTTACCAGAAATTGAACCTGATTGAGCTTGGACAGCTAATGAGATAGTAAAAAGTAAAAGAGATACTAACATCTTCACTCTTTTACAAATGTTTAAAAACGTCATTTTAAAATAAGTGAATAAAAAGAGGCAATTATTCGTTGTTTTTGTTTGAAAAAATATGGGTGAACTTAGTAGGAGTTAAAAGGATACAACCCTTTCTACTCATTAAAAACATTTAAAAAAATGCTACTACAAAAGTTCACAATCCCTAAACAGCATTACCTGTTCTAGGTTCAATGGGTATGATCTCAGCCGTATTAGTGGCACCCCTTTTTTGAGAACATTGCAAAGGTAAGGTGGAATTTTAATATAACGTGTAAGAAATTAAGTTAATCGACGTTTGGTTTTCGTCTTAATTGTTTTTTGAGTGAGTGGTTTTGTTTATATTCTGCTTTTTTGACCAAAGAACTTCTAGTTGGCTTTGTAGCTCTTCTTTTTTTGGGTTTTATTAAACTGGCAGTTAATAGTTTAAAAAATAATTTAATTACAGTTTCTTTGTTTTTATGTTGAGAACGGGTTTCTTGTGAATATAAAATTAGAAATCCTGTTTTTGAAATTTTATTCCTCAATTTAGCTCGAATCAAGTTTTTTTCTTCATCTGATAAACCTTTTGAATTATCGAGATTGAAATGTAATTCAATTTTAGAAGCAACTTTATTTACATGTTGCCCACCTGGCCCAGAACTTTTAGTTGCTTTGAATTGTAATTCAGATAAAAGAATTTCTTTATTCGCCAATTAATGCATTAAGGTATTTGGATCAATATTTTGATGTAAGCAATGTAAATCTAAATCGATTAATGTATCTGAATAAGAATATAAATTATCTTTTTTAGCAATCAAATCCTCAATAATTTGAGTAGCTTTTTTTAATCTGGTTTCTTTATCTCCTTTTAAAAGAACATAAGGACGATTGTATTTTTCAAGAGCATTTTTAAACGCGTTAAACATTTTTTCACGTTGTTCAGGTCTATCTCTTAAATCGTCTTCTTCCCAAGGTGTGTCTATATAGGTTAGGAAGTAAATGTCATAGGTGTTTTTGATAGCAAATTCATCCAATAGCGGATTAACAAATCCACCGTAATATTCTTCTGAATACACTTTGGTTTCTAGTAAATCAGTATCACAAATTAATAATTTGTTCGCCTTTTTTGCTAAAGAGTTTTCTAAGTCCATTTGACCAATAGCAATTGGAATTAGATCACTTTTTTCACAAGTTTTACGTTCATTATTCCATTTGTATTGTAAATATTCTCTTGCATATTCTGGTGCCCAAACTGTATTATAATGTCGAGCAAGCTGACGAGAAAGTGTTGTTTTACCTGTACTTTCTGGACCAAATAAAACTACTTTAACTAAATTAATTTCGGATTGTCTAAGCTTTTCTTCCATGTAATATATCCTTGAACGGCTAGAATTGTAAAGATAAGATATTGTAGGGATAACATTCCTAAACCTCGATAAGTGTATAAAGGAACTGTGATTAAATCAGCGAAAATCCATAAAGTCCAGTTTTCTAACTTTTTATTTGCCATGAACCACATTGCTGTGAAAAATACACCTGAAGTAAAAATATCTATATAATTTTCAGTTTTAATTTCATAACCGTAATACTGGTATACTAGATATGTTATTGCTACCGTTGCTACAAATAAAACAAAGCCAATAACTTTTTCTCTCTTATTTGTCCTAGAAATTGGAACTACAATTTTTTCATCTTTTTTTCTACTCCAGTTCCACCAACCATAAATACTCATTACCGAGTAATAGAAATTCATCATCATATCACCAAAATATTCGGCTTTATACAATAAATAAACTGTAATAACAGTAGCTACTAATCCAGTTGGATATACAAGAATATTTTCTTTTTTAGCATACCAAACACTTACAATTCCAAATACAAAAGCAATAGCTTCTAAAATAATAAAACTAGTAGGGGTATTATGATACGCATTCAAGAAGAAATCAAAAATTTGGTTCATAATCGCTTCTATCGGTTTTTACAATTTTCATTTGAAGTAATCCATTGTCTATTGCACCAAAAGCTTCTTTAATTTCAGAAGTTAATAATTGCATTACTGTATCATAATCTCCATAAACTTGAGTACTCAAAGGATTTTCAAGAATAGTTAAACCAGAAGCTCTAAGTTTCTTGATGAAATGAATAATAGGTTCTTCAAAATTATCTTGAAGCGGAGTAAGTGTTAACTCTACTGATATTTTCATTGAATAGTATTTCCTGCAAAAATAAAGACTATTATTCAAATAGTTTTTTCAGATCGTGTTTTGAAGTTTTTTTCATATCTAATTTAATCTCAGAATTATCAGAAATAGTATTTAGATTTATTTTATCAAAGAATATTCCCTCTAAATTTCTACCTACAACAATCAAGTTAACTCGTCCTTTTATTGGAATGTTTTTAAGAGTTAACATGTCTTCGGTCACCGTGTAAGACAAAAAAGAGTTGAGGTCTTCATACTGTACATACGTATTATAACCTGAGAAGTCAATGTTTTCTTCAATATTAAAAGAAATTTTCTTCTCTGGTTGAATGAATTTATCAATATTAATCCATTTTTCTTTTATACTTTCTAAAATAAAGGAGTTAATTTCGTTTTTCAACTCTAGGTGAATTAATTCATCTGCATTAATTATTTGTTTACTTTTAATTCTGCTTTTTTCATTTTCGGACAATGCATCAAAAGGAATATATATTCTTTTCGAAATACCACCTCCTAGTAATATAGAAATATAAACATAATTTTGATCAGTAAGATTCCATTTTATATTTGTTATAGAATCTTTTTCTGACAAGAAAATATTATTGTTTTTAAGTTTATTTCCAGGAGGATAAACTATTAACTTTTCACCTTCACGAATTTCTAGTTCTTTTCCATTAGAAGTGAACTTGATTTTTAAGACTCCCGATGTTTCTAATAATTCATCTTTTGTTGTTATGGTTGGTATATTTCGATAAAGAATTTCTTTAAAGTCATATAGTTCAGTTAATTCTAATTGAATAGGATCCTTATAAATAGTATCAAAGAGTTCTCGGTAATACATAATTTTTGTACCATGTTTCCCTATAATTGTTTTATACTCTAAAGTATCTAAATCAAAAAACTGTGGCTTTTCAGTTTGAAAACTTGCTAAGTGATTTTCAGGAATAAATTGTTCTAATTTATCTGTTTTGCAGTTAAATAGAGTGGTAACCAAACCAATAAGTAGTAAGTATTTTAATTTCATAGTAATTTAGTTTTTAAGTGATGAGCAGGATAAAATCAAAACTCATACCAGAACTATCATACTAAAAAAAATTAAAGAGCATATACACATGTGAAATCCTCTATTTCCTCAAAATGAATATCATATTCAGAAGTAACACCTTCATATAATATTTTTCCCGTAGTAGAACTGGTGTCAAAAGAGAAATCTTCAATATACATGTGATTTAAGAAAAGTAACTTTTTCTTTCCGTAAATTTTATACAAACTTTCTTTTGCTCCCCAAACAATAGTTAATTTACTAACTAAAGCATCATGATTGGCAATGGATTTGTACTCTTCAATTGGAGTAAACTTATGTGCAATTTTTACAATTTTATCACGCCTTTTTTCGATATCAATTCCCACTTTGTTTTCCTTAGAAATAATTAAAGCAGAAAATATAAATGAATGGGTAATAGAAATATGAGTCCCGTCTTTTAAATATGGTTTTCCATATTCATCATAAAACAAATCATTATCCGAATACCCCACTTCTCTTAACAAATGACGAACACTTAAAAAGCCTTTTTGATGTATTTCTGATTTCATTTGAGACACGCGATCAGCACTTTGTGAAGTCAACTGAATTCCTTCAGAAAGTGTGTCGAAAGACTCTTCAATCTTCCAAATCAAAACTTTAGAATGTTTGTTAATATTGATTGTTTTATATAGAGGCATGATTTAGAAAGTTATTTTGTAATTTTGCGACTCAAAACAGAATATAATAAATATACAAAAATATGAGCACAAAAACCGCTGCGTATGTTCCTTACAAAGTTAAAGATATTTCTTTAGCAGATTGGGGAAGAAAAGAAATTGAATTGGCAGAAGCTGAAATGCCAGGTTTAATGAGTTTACGTGAAGAGTATAAAGATGAGCAACCTTTAAAAGGTGCTAGAATTGCAGGATGTTTACACATGACCATTCAAACTGCGGTTTTAATCGAAACTTTACAAGCTTTAGGTGCAGAAGTTACTTGGAGTTCTTGTAATATTTTCTCTACTCAAGATCAAGCTGCTGCTGCTATTGCTGCTGCTGGTACTCCAGTATATGCTTGGAAAGGAATGAACGAAGAAGAATTTGACTGGTGTATTGAGCAAACGTTATTCTTTGGAGAAGATAGGAAGCCATTAAACATGATTTTAGATGATGGTGGTGATTTAACAAACATGGTATTAGATAAATATCCTGAGTTAGCTGAAGGAATCAATGGATTATCTGAAGAAACTACAACAGGAGTTCACCGTTTATACGAAAGAGTAAAGAATGGTACATTACCAATGCCAGCAATCAACGTAAATGATTCTGTAACTAAGTCTAAGTTCGATAACAAATATGGATGTAAAGAATCTGCAGTTGATGCAATTCGTCGTGCTACTGATGTTATGTTAGCAGGAAAAAGAGTTGTTGTTTGTGGATATGGAGATGTTGGAAAAGGAACAGCTGCTTCTTTCCGTGGAGCTGGATCTATCGTAACGGTAACAGAAATTGATCCAATTTGTGCTTTACAAGCTGCAATGGACGGATTTGAAGTGAAGAAATTAGAAACTGTTGTTGGAAATGCGGATATCGTTATTACAACTACAGGGAACAAAGATATCGTTCGTGGTGAGCATTTCGAAGCTTTAAAAGATAAAGCGATTGTTTGTAACATCGGACACTTCGATAATGAAATCGACATGGCTTGGTTAAATGAAAAGTATGGAGATTCTAAAGTTGAAATTAAGCCCCAAGTTGATAAGTATAACGTAAACGGAAACGACGTTATCATTTTAGCTGAAGGACGTTTAGTAAACTTAGGATGTGCTACTGGTCACCCAAGTTTTGTAATGTCTAATTCATTTACAAACCAAACATTAGCACAAATCGAATTATGGAATAATGCTGATGCGTACAAGAATGATGTGTATATGTTACCAAAACACTTAGATGAGAAAGTAGCGAAATTACACTTAGCTAAAATTGGAGTCGAGTTAACTGAGTTACGTACAGATCAAGCTGAGTATATTGGTGTAACTGTTGAAGGTCCATATAAACCAGAACACTACAGATACTAATAATAAAACGTCATTACGAAGAAGAGAAACGACTGAAGTAATCTCTTTATTCGTAATATGTATTGAATAATAAAACAATTATAAAGACTCGCTTTTAGCGAGTCTTTTTTATTTTCTTAATAGACTAAAACTTCCTTTTTTTATAATTCTATTACCAGCAGGAGTGGTAAGGTTTGCTTCAAACCAATAATCATTAGATGGTAGAGGATTTCCTTGATAATTACCATCCCACCCAGAATCATTCATAGTTAACGTTTGAAGTAGTTTACCAAATCGATTATAGATGTTAACTATTCCATTAGTATAAAAGCTTTCACCCAATCCTTTAATATGCCAAACTTCGTTTACTCCGTCTCCATTTGGAGTAAAAAATTTAGGGTAAGTTATAATTGAAATTTCAAAAGACTGAATACCGCATCCATTTTTATCTTTGATAAGAATTGTATAGAATCCTCCATCTAACTCTTCAAAAAAAGGATCGTCTTGATAATCATAAATCGTATTATTATTGTTATCAAGTAAACTAAATTCATAATTGCCAATTCCAATATTACCAGTGTTAATGGTAATACTATTATTATCAGAATCGTCTACAATTTCAAGATTTTCTTTTACTAAAGATGAAATACTTGATTCTTGAATAGTAATGAATTTAATATCTGATTGACAACTCTTATCTGAGAAAGCTTTAACAGAGTATATTCCTCCTTTATCCACTGTCATACTTTCCGAACTACTAATAATTTCGTTGAGTTCGTTTCTCCATTCATATGTGTAATCTCCAGTAGGATTTTGAATATTAATTTTAATTGTCGGTCTTAAATTAGAGCATAGAATAGCTAAGTTTTCAACTTCAAAATTAGGTTTTTGGTTTACGATAAAATCAACGGTTGTTTCTTGAAAACAAGTGGTATAAATTGGATTTTCAACTCTAATTCTTATTGTTTGTGAGTGAGTTGAGAAAGGATTGGGTAGAGGACTTGAAAGCTCTGTGTTATTTTCATCAAAATATTTAATAATTAATCCTGATTGACTTCCTATTATTTTTGATTCAATTTGTGATGTATCAAATAAAGCTATTCCATCAAAATCTATGTCACAAGTTTCTTGTGTTTCTATTTTTGTAACAGTAGGTACAGTGTTAACAATAAAGTCGATGGTCGTAACAGAACTACATCTACCATTAGGATCTTGTGAACTGCTATTTTCTACGACTACTTTTATGGTTTGACTATGAGTGCTAAATGGATTCGGCAAAGGACTAGGTAAACTATCACCATTTTCATCAAAGTAGTTCACTGTAACATTAGTTTGAGAACCTATAATAGTATTTTCTATGTTGGAAGTGTCAAAAGAAAATAGCCCGTCACCATCATTATCACATTCAGGAGTAATTGTTACTGGATTTATAATTGGTACTTTTTCAGTAATTAAATTGATATAGTTACCAAAACCTATACACTCATTGTTTAATGAACTCTCTACTCTAACATAAATATCTTGTTGATATGGACTATTTGTATTTTGAAAATTGGTTAGAGTAGTTTCAGTAATGGGGTTAGTTTCAAATAAGGCGTCTGTTTCACTTTCGAAATAACTAATTGAAATATTTTGATTAGAAGGAAATAGATTTTTTACTTCTTCAGACACACTACTAAAATCAAAAGTAGCAATGCCATCATTTATATTTAATCCATCATCACACTTATAAAAAGTTTTTTGGAAAGACGCTGGTATTTGTGTTGTAGAAACAGTCAATTGAATTTCACTTGTTGCGAAACAACCGTTTATATTTTCAACTCTTGCCCAAATATTATCTACACTTACATTTTGATTTTGATAGGTATTAATGTTTTGAATTGGGTTATTATCGTTTTCAGCATCTGTTAAACTCTCAAAATAAGAGATAGTATAGTTATCAGAGTTATTGATTAATTGCTCATTTAGTTCATTAAGGTTAAAGAAAGAAAAGCCATCAGTATCATTATCACATTGATTTAAGGATAAATTTGTGTTTACGGTTGGAATGGAATGAATAGTAGTTTCTTTTTCAATTGTATAAACTGTTCCATCAGTATGGGTAACAATAGCTGTAACGTTATAAGTACCATTAGAAGTGTATGTGTGTGTGGCGTTTAAATTACTTGAGACATTATTAGTTCCAGAAGAAGGTTCGTCAAAATTCCAAATAACTGAACTAACTTCTGATTGATTTGTTAAACTAAAATTGCTTTGTTCTCCTTGACACACTGAATTTTCTGTAATTTCAAATGGTAGCACAATATGTTTTTCACCAGTAACAACTATATAAAAGCGTGCATCTGGTCTTTTAAGAGACCCAGGGAAATTATCTGTGGATTGATAGCCAGTTCCATTTCCAATTCCCAAACATCCTTTATACCAAGATTTGCCAGTATCATTATCTGTTCCTGCGATTGTAGCAAGTGGTATTGTAGGATTATTGGGGGTTACAGTTTTCTTGATTTCTACTAGAATTTTTTTTATATGAGAAGATACGACTATTGGAGTCTCAAAAGTTTTATCTACAATTTTTGATATACCATTGGCATAGGGAATAGTATAGATTTTACTACTACCAATGAGTAAATTACTATCAAAAGAACTAGGGAAATTATCATCAATTTCATAAATATTAAATTGATAAGACGCACCTCCATAAGAATAATTTACTGCAAATTTGCCGCTGTTAATAATAAATTCTTCATTTTCTCCGATTCCGAAATCACTTAATGTAAACTCTCTTGCCCAAAATTCTGGTTGATAACAAGAGAACATACCTTTAAACTTTACATCATTACCGATATTATTTGTTAATTCAACTTGAGATAACAGCGTATGGATTCCAAAGAAGATTAGCGTAAGGGATATTATTCTTTTCATAGGCGACAAAACTAAGAAATCATAATCAAAATATTATTAACTCCTTTAGGTAATTAGAAAACCAATTGTAATTTCATTTCACTACATTTATAACAACCAAATTATATGTAAATGAAATCTTTTTTTATATCCCTAGTTTCATTAGTTCTTGTTTCTTGTGGACAGGCTGAAAAATCTGAGTCAAAAAAAACAAAAGGAACAAAATCATCAGATTCTGATACTGTTGAGGTAATAGAAGTGGAGAGCTTGTCTTTAACTCTTGAACAAGCAAATAAGTTAGCAACTTTACCTATACATTGTATTAATGTTGAATATCCCAATAAGTTAAATCAAACTATAGGAAGTGGAGAAGATTTAAAATCTCCTAAAGAATTACATCCTGCTTTTTATGGTTGTTTTGATTGGCATTCTTCTGTGCATGGCCACTGGAGTTTAGTTGCACTGTTGAAACAATTCCCTAATATTGAGAATGCAGCAACAATTAAAGAGCAATTGCTTCAAAATATCTCGAAAGAAAACATAGAAAAAGAAGTAAAATACTTTTATGGAAAATATAATAAAAGCTATGAGCGTACCTATGGTTGGGCTTGGTTATTAAAATTAGCCGAAGAATTACATACTTGGGATGATGAAACTGCCAGAATCTTAGAAAAAAACTTACAACCTCTTACAGATTTGATAGTTGGAAAATACTTTGAGTTTTTACCAAAGCTAAAATATCCAATAAGAGTTGGAGAGCATACCAACACTGCATTTGGATTAACTTTTGCTTGGGACTACGCCAATACTGTTAGCAATACTGAATTGAAGTTGTTAATTGAAACTAGAGCAAAAGCATTTTATTTGAAAGATCAGAACTGCCCTTTATCTTGGGAACCAAGTGGGTTTGATTTTCTTTCACCATGCTTACAAGAAGCGGCAATCATGAAACGAGTTTTATCTAAAGAATTATTTGATGATTGGTTTGATAAATTTTTACCACAATTGAAAGATATAAATTTTCAATTTCCTGTGGGAGAAGTTTCGGATAGAACAGATGGAAAGCTGGTTCATTTAGATGGTGTGAATTTTTCTAGAGCTTGGGCGTTGAATAAAATCATAGAAGGCTCTCCAGAATTAAATCATTTAAAGAAAATGGCAAATCAACATATAGAATACTCATTACCAAATTTAGTGGGTGATAGTTATGAAGGAGGACATTGGCTTGGAAGCTTTGCTATTTATGCATTAAAATCTTCTAAGAATGATTAGAAAGTTATTCAAAAATATTGGTCCAGGAACCTTAGTTGCAGCAGCATTTATAGGTCCAGGAACAGTAACTGTTTGTACGATTGCAGGAGTTAATTTTGGATTTAATTTACTCTGGGCGATGCTCATTTCGATTTTAGCTACGATTTTTTTGCAAGAAATGGCCGCTCGTTTGGGAATTATTTCTCAAAAAGGATTGTCAGAAGTTATTAAAGAAGAGGTTAAAAGTCCGGTTTTAAAAAGTATTTTAATTGCGCTGATATTAGTCGCTATTGTTATTGGGAATTCTTTATATGAAGCGGGAAATATTAGTGGTGGAGTTTTAGGTCTAGAAACTGTTCTAGGAAGCCAAAACTATATGATGGGTCCATTTTATGTAAATGCATTGAGTATTTTAATAGGAATAATCGCATTCGCATTATTATATGTAGGTAACTATAAGTTTTTAGAAAGAGTTTTAGTGAGTTTGGTACTTATTATGAGTATATCTTTCTTAATCACAGCAATTATAACAAGACCCAATGTAATTGAAATTTTCAAAGGATTAGTTGTTCCTAAACTTCCGGAAAATGGTTTATTAACCGTAATCGCATTGATTGGTACAACTGTGGTTCCATACAATCTATTCTTACATGCTTCTCTTGTGAAAGAAAAGTGGAACAAACCTGGGGATATCATTAGCGTTAAAAAAGACACTATTGTTTCGATTGCATTAGGAGGATTGGTATCGATGGCTATTATCATTTCTGCAGCAAGTATAAACTCAGATACAATTGCAAATGTTTCAGATTTAGCACAAGGATTAGAACCATTATATGGAGCATTTGCAAAATACTTTTTGGCAATTGGATTGTTTGCAGCTGGTATTACTTCTGCAATAACAGCACCTTTAGCTGCGGCTTATGTTGCAAAAGGATGTTTAGGCTGGAAAGGAAATTTGAAATCTAAAAACTTTAGAGGAGTCTGGAGTTTTATTTTGCTTCTAGGTATTCTATTTTCATCATTAGGAGTAAAACCAATACAAATAATTAAAGTTGCTCAAGTAGCGAATGGCTTATTGTTACCATTAATAGCTGGAATTTTACTTTGGGTAATGAATAAAGAATCAGTCTTAGGGAAATTCAAGAATACCAAAACACAAAACTTTATTGGATTATGTTTACTAGTGTTCACTATTTTCTTAGGCTTAAAAAGTATTCTAAAAGTTTTAAATGTTTACTAAAAGTATAGATATTAATTGTGATGTAGCGGAAGGATTAGGTAATGAAAAGTATTTAATGCCTTACATCAATTCATGTAATATTGCTTGTACCGCACATGCAGGAAGTCCAGAGATAATTGATGAGGTGATTTTATTAGCGAAAGCATATAATGTCAAAATTGGAGCACATCCTTCATTTCCGGACATAGAAAATTTCGGGAGAAAAATTATGGATATTTCCTTTTCGGAACTTCAAGAAAGTATTCGAAATCAGATTCAATTGGTAAAAAGTAAAACGGAGGAACAGGGACAACGTTTGCATCATGTAAAACCGCATGGAGCTTTATATAATATAGCAGCAAAAGATACAGAGTACGCAAAAGTTATTATTGATGAGTTGATTCGTTTGGAATATCCAGTTTTTTTATACGCACCCTATAATTCTGTAATCTCAAACTTGGCTAAAGAGAATGGGATTCAAGTAATGTTTGAAGCTTTTGTAGACAGAAATTATAATAGTGATTTGTCTTTAGTGTCTCGAACACTCCCAAATGCAATTATTGCAGAAAATGAAACTGCTTGGGTTCAATTAAAATTAATGATTGAAAATGAAGAGTTAATTTCTATACAAGGAGAAAAAGTAAAGATAAAAGCAGATACATTTTGTATTCATGGCGATCATGAAAATGCTTTGGAGTTACTTCAGTTTATTCGAATGAAACTTTCACAAAATGATTAACGAAGTCAAATTTAATCGTTTTGGAGAGAAGGCAATTTTACTAACTTGGAAAAATGAAATATCTCCAAAGATTATTGAAGACATTAATAACTTCAAAAGTAGTATTCTAAAAAAAAGGAAAACTCAAATTGCTGATTTCATCATTGGCTATAATTCGTTGCTTATAAAATATAATGACGATTTTAACTTTTCTCAAGAAATAAAAGAATTAAAAGGTTTCTATGAAAAGAGAAATGTAACATCACAAAACATAAAATTCCGTTGGGAAATTCCAGTTTGTTATGATACTGATTTTGGTTTCGATATGGAGAATTTATCAGAGAAGTTCAACTTGTCTGTTGATGAGATTATTTGTAAACATTCCAGTGCAGATTATACAGTTTACTTTATCGGATTTTTACCAGGGTTTCTTTATTTGGGAGGTTTGAATACTTCTTTGGAAATCAATCGAAAGGCAACTCCACTTTTAAATGTTCCTAAAGGTTCTGTGGCAATAGGAGGTAAACAAACAGGAATTTATCCAAATGAAAGTGCCGGTGGTTGGCATATTATTGGAAGAACACCGATTGACTTTTTTAATAAAAATGAAGATATTCCTTGTTTTGTAAATTCTGGAGATCAGCTGCGTTTTAAACCTATTTCATTAGAAGAGTTTAAAAGAATAGAAGTTGAAATGGCTTTGAGTCAATATGAAATAACAAAAACCGTAATTCATGATTAAAGTTATTTCACCGGGTATTTTAACTACAATTCAAGATGAAGGTAGATCAGGGTTCGCTCATTATGGTGTTCCAACCTCCGGAGCAATGGATATAAGTTCATATCGACTAGCAAATGCTTTATTAAATAATGAACATAATTCTGCCGTACTTGAAATTACATATGGAAATGCAAAGTTTGAGTTTTCAGAAGATCATGAAATTTGTATCTCAGGAGCTAACTTCACCCCTCAAATCAACAATAAAGAAATCAGTTTAAACAAACGAATCTTTGTGTCGAAAGGAGATCAACTCACTTTTCGTAATAGAATCTACGGTCTTAGAATTTATTTGGCTGTTAAAGGAGGAATTCACTCTGAAGTAAAGTTGAAAAGTAGAAGTATGTATAATGGAATTACTGAAACATTTAAACTTAGTAAGGGCGATATAATTTCTACAGTAAATTTAAACCAAAAATTAGAAGATACATACACAAAGTTTAAAATTGACGAAGAACATTTCGCAAGTTCAATTATAAAATGTTTTGAAGGACCAGAATTTGATTTGTTATCAAGAGAACAGCAGGAGAAACTAAATAAAACAACATTTTCAATTTCTCCAAAAAATAGTAGGATGGGATATATGTTAACCGAAAAATTAGAAAATGACTTGCCTTCAATTTTGTCTTCGGGAGTTTTACCTGGAACAGTGCAATTAACTCCTTCCGGGGAATTGATAATTTTAATGAGAGACTGTCAAGTTACTGGAGGATATCCAAGAGTACTTCAATTAACGGAAGAAGCAATAAATAGATTGGCGCAAAAAACAACAAATGATCTTGTTAATTTTAGAATATAAAAAAAGCCTCACATTTTGTGAGGCTTTTATTTTATATGTTAAGTGAATTAAATAATTCAACAAGTTTCGGGTCAGAAGGCCTTGGAGCATCTGCATTAACGATGTTTCCATCAGGATCAATTAAAATAAACCTAGGAATTGAGCTAATTCTGTATGCTTTAGGAAATTCTTTATCTTCATTTGCATATAATTGAATTCCTCCAAGATTTTTTTCTTCAACCATGTCTGTCCAAGTGAAATAATCATCTCTTTTATCAATTGAAATACTTACAAATTGAATGTTCTTATCGTGATAATCTTTTTCAAGTTTCTGTAAAGATGGAATTTCAGCTAAACAAGGGTTACACCAAGTTGCCCAAACATCAATGTAAACATACTTACCTTTTAAGTCATCTAAAGAAACAGTTTCTCTATCTGGCTTTTCGTAATCAACAAATTTAGGAGCCACTTTTCCTTGTCCTAATTCATTTTTTAGATACCTTTTTTCTTCATGCATTGACTTCACTTGTTTTTCTAAAGCTTCTATGTTCTTTGTCTGTGCAGAAGTAAAAGCAGTGTCTAATACCTTATTCGTTAAACGAGATTTAAAGTCAGTTACATAAGTAGTTAGTTTTGTGTCGAATTCCGATTGTGGTAATTCAATCATAGCGATTAAGCCTTTATTAAATTCTAATTGGTTAATTGCAGTTTTTACCATGAAGTTGCTTTCTGCAGCACCTTTTCCTGAAAAAATAATTGTATTAATAAAATCTTTCCCATCTGCGTCCATAACAATTTCATCACCGTTGCGTAAGTAAGCGCTTGCATATTGTTTGCCATCAAATATTGCAAAATATCCATCATTAACTTTTAAAGTGTCTTTAAAAGTTCCATTTTCATCCAATTTAATTACTTTGTTGTATCCTGTCTGACGATTTGCAATAACAATTGAGTCTGAGTTTTGATTTGTTATCTTTCCTGAGAAATTAACAAAGTCATTTTTCTTACACGATGTTAACGCTAACATTGCTAAGAATACATATAATACATTCTTCATCTTATATAAAATTAGGTTGAGTAAAAATAGTGGAAATAATTAATTATTCTAAAAAATGAAATGATTTATCATGTTGCGAATAAATCGTAACTTTACCCCCTTTAAAAATCACAAGAACTTTTTTGCTGAATGTATTTAATTTTTGATACAGAAACTACAGGTTTACCTAAAAGCTGGAATGCACCAATTACAGACACTGATAACTGGCCAAGAGCAATTCAAATTGCTTGGCAGTTACATGATGAAATGGGAAAACTTATCGAGCATAATGACTTCTTAATTCAAGCCGATGGATTTAACATTCCCTTTGATGCAGAAAGGATTCATGGAATTTCAACAGATTTAGCAAATGAACAAGGAATAACTTTAAGCGAAGGATTAGAGTTATTTAATGAAGCATTAGCAAAAACCAAATTTATAGTGGGTCAAAATGTTGGGTTCGATGTCAATATTATGGCTTGTGAATTTTATAGATTGGGAGTTGAAAACAATCTGGAGAGTTTACCTGTTTTAGATACGTGTACGGAGGAAACCGCTTCTATGTGTCAAATCCCTGGGGGTAGAGGAGGAAAGTTTAAATTACCAACACTTACCGAGTTACATCAACATTTATTCGCAGTAGGTTTCAATGAAGCGCATAATGCAACTGCCGATGTAGAAGCAACAACTCGTTGTTTTTTAGAGTTATTGCGTTTAAAGCATTATCCTCTTGAAAAGTTAGATGTTGCAGATGATTATTATGCGAAATATTCGGAGAATAATCCGATGCCGATTCAGTTAATAGGTTTAAAACATTTAAACTTAAAGGCTGAAAGTGATAAAATCAGAAAACGTCTAATAGCAGAATCTGATAGTGCTAATATAAAATCTACTTCAGATGGTCTAGCGCAGCTTGAAGGTGTACAATTTGCTCATTTACATAATCACTCTCAGTTTTCAGTATTACAGTCAACAATTCAAATTAACGGATTAGTAAACGCTGCCGCCAAGGACAATATGAGTGCAGTCGCCTTAACCGATACGGGGAACATGATGGCGGCGTTTCATTTTACTTCTGCTGTAGCGAATTACAATAAAACTGCGGAAAATCCTTTAAAGCCAATTGTTGGTTGTGAGTTTTTTATTTGTGAAGATCATACAGATAAATCTAGAAAGGATAATGGATATCAAGTTGTTCTCTTAGCTAAAAACAAAAGAGGTTATCATAATCTTGCTAAAATGTCTTCCATTGCATTCGTTGATGGATTTTACTACGTTCCAAGAATTGATAAAGAAGTTGTAAAACAGTATAAAGAAGATATAATTGTTTTAACTGGTAATTTGTATGGGGAAGTTCCAAATAAGATTTTGAATATTGGTGAAAAACAAGCAGAAGAGGCGTTGCTTTGGTGGAAAACAGAGTTTGGTGACGATTTGTATATTGAGTTAATGCGTCACGGACAAGAAGATGAAGATGCTGTAAACAGAACGTTATTAGAATTTTCTAAAAAGCATGATGTAAAAATTGTTGCTACCAATAATACCTATTATTTAGGAAAGGAAGAGGCCAATGCACATGATATTTTATTATGTGTAAAAGATGGGGAAAAACAAGCAACTCCGAAAGGTAGAGGTAGAGGTTATCGTTATGGTTTACCGAACGATGAATATTTTTTCAAATCTACCGAAGAAATGAAAATGCTGTTTGCTGATATACCTGAAGCAATTAGTAATATTCAAGAAATAGTTGATAAAGTTGAAGGATTTACTTTAGCTCGTGATGTATTATTACCGGCCTTTGAAATTGGAGAAGAATTTCAAGACGCACAAGATGAGGTTGATGGAGGAAAACGAGGTGAAAATAACTACTTACGCCATCTAACCTACGAAGGAGCGAAAATTCGTTATGAAGAAATTACGGATAGCATACGAGAACGACTAGATTTCGAGTTAGATGTAATTGCAAAAACAGGATATCCTGGATATTTCTTAATTGTAGAAGATTTTATTCGAGCGGCCAGAAAAATGGGAGTTTCCGTTGGTCCTGGTCGTGGTTCGGCTGCAGGTTCTGTAGTTGCCTACTGTTTATGGATTACCAATATTGATCCGATTAAATACGATTTACTTTTTGAGCGTTTCTTAAATCCTGAACGTGTGTCCATGCCCGATATTGATATTGATTTTGATGATGAAGGTCGTGGTCGAGTTATGGATTATGTAATTGAAAAATATGGAGCAAATCAAGTAGCACAAATTATAACTTATGGTACAATGGCGGCAAAATCATCTTTACGAGATACTGCCAGAGTTTTAGATTTACCTTTATTTGAAGCCGACAGAATTGCCAAACTTGTTCCAGGTATTAAGCTAAAGAATATTTTCGGGGAAGATGAAAAAAGTAAAGGAAAAGTAGCAGGTTTACGTGCTGATGAAAAAGAGAATGTAAATGAACTAAAAGCCATCGCACAAGGAACAGGTTTAGAAGCAAGCACAATTAATCAGGCGGTTGTACTTGAAGGATCTGTTCGTAATACAGGAATCCATGCCTGTGGTGTAATTATCACTCCAGATGATATTACCAAGTTCGTTCCAGTATCGTTGGCTAAAGATTCCGATATGTACGTTACACAATTCGATAACTCGGTTGTGGAAAGTGCGGGATTATTAAAAATGGATTTCTTAGGGTTAAAAACATTAACTCTAATTAAAGATACAGTTAAGATTGTAAAAGCTCGTCATGGTATAGAACTCGATCCAGAGAATTTTCCAATTGATGATGAAGAAACATATGCATTATTCCAAAGAGGAGAAACCGTTGGTATCTTCCAGTATGAATCTCCGGGAATGCAAAAATACATGCGTGAACTGAAACCAACAGTATTTGCGGATCTTATTGCAATGAACGCATTATATCGTCCGGGTCCGTTAGAATACATTCCTTCATTTATTCGAAGAAAGCATGGAGATGAGGAGATTCAGTATGATCTTCCTGCAATGGAAGAATATTTAGCAGAAACCTATGGAATTACGGTTTATCAGGAGCAAGTAATGCTTTTGTCGCAAAAATTGGCAGATTTTACAAAAGGGGAAGCTGATGTTTTACGTAAGGCAATGGGAAAAAAGCAAGCCGCGGTTCTTGCAAAAATGAAACCTAAGTTTGTTGATCAAGCTAAAGCAAATGGACATGATGAAAAGGCTCTTGAGAAAATCTGGAAAGATTGGGAAGCATTCGCATCGTATGCCTTCAATAAATCTCACTCTACCTGTTATGCTTGGATTGCCTATCAAACTGCCTATTTGAAAGCGCATTATCCAGCAGAGTATATGGCAGCTGTACTTTCTAATAACATGAATGATATCAAATCAGTTTCGTTCTTCATGGAAGAATGTAAACGAATGGGATTAGAAGTGTTAGGTCCAGATGTAAATGAATCGTATTCTAAGTTTTCGGTAAATAAAGAAGGTGCTGTTCGTTTTGGAATGGCTGCAATTAAAGGTGTTGGAGCTTCTGCAGTGAAGGCTATAATTGATGAGAGAAAGGAAAATGGTTCTTATTCTTCTGTTTTTGATATTGCAAAACGAGTTGATTTACGTGTAGCGAATAAAAAAGCATTTGAAGGATTGGTGTTAGCAGGCGGATTTGATTCTTTTACTAATACACATAGAGCACAATATTATGTTGAAGATGAGAAAGGACAAACTTTTTTGGAAAAGGCATTACGATTTGGAAATAAATATCAGGAAAATTTAAATTCATCTCAAGTTTCTTTATTCGGGGAAGCGAGTGATGTTGAATTACCAGAGCCAATAATTCCCAAGTGTGATAGTTGGGGAACTATGGAGTTGTTAGCCAAAGAGAAAGAGATGGTTGGAATGTATATTTCGGCTCATCCTTTAGATGATTTTAAGAATGAATTAACTTTTTGTAATGCTGCTGTAAGTCATTTTAAGGATCTTAAAAAATATGAAGGTTTAGGGTTGGCATTTGCAGGAATTGTGACAGATGTGCAGCATAGAGTATCGAAGGCTGGTAAGGGTTGGGCTGCATTTACAATTGAAGACTATAATGACAGTTTTGAGTTTAGAATTTTTGGTGAAGAATATTTGAAGTTTAAGCACTTTTTAGTTCCAAATTCGTTTTTGTATATAAAAACCATTGTTAAGCCTGGATGGATCAATAAAGAAGGTGTAAAAGGAGATCCTAGAGTTGGTTTTACAGAATTTAATTTACTTCATGATATCATGGAAAAGATGTGTAAGAAAATTACCATTAAAATGCCATTAAGTGATGTAAAGGAAGACACAATTAAGAACTTGCAACATTTATTCGTTACAAATTCAGGGAAGCATGGACTACGATTTGTAATTTATGACGTTGAAGAGAAGTTAGAGTTAGATGTTCCAAGTAGAACGACGAAAATTAAAATTACAAACGAGTTTCTGGCTGAACTCGATAAACAACATATAAATTATAAGTTGAATTAGAAATTGCGAGAAGAAAAACTTTTAGACAGTCTATTTTATATAGATAAAAAGCCAATACTTGAAATCTTATCAAAATTAAGTCCAACGGAAACGGAACTATTGGTAAATTTTAAAAAAGTTGAGTTGAAGACTCTTTTAAAACTTACCTTCTGTAATTTGTTGTTTAATAAAGTCCTTGTTTTAAAAAAGAGATACTTAAGATCTTCTCGAAAAAGCCCACTAAGGGAATGTCTTGTAGTCGAAACAGGTGATCGATTTTTTGATTATAATATAAATGGTTATGAAAGTATATTCGTGAGTCAAATTGATGATGAAAGTTATTATAACTTAATTCCTTACTTAAAGAGTGTTTATAGAAGTGCATTTTCAAAGAACAATTATTTAAAAATTGTGCTAAAAGAGAAAACTCTTAGTGATTTCTTTGAGTTAAATTTACTTAGAAACTTTTTTAATTATCAAACTCTGAATTATAGAGGTAAAGAGTTGAAAACAGAAGTCACTGAATATTTAGAAGAGCTGAATAGTTCACTACCTTATCTTTTAGATAACCATCCTAAAAAAGCAGCGAATATTGTTAAAAAAATTAAAGGGAACATTTTCCTGTTAACTGATGTTGACTCTGAATTCTATAAGAGATTTAAAGATAATTATTTAGAAGGATTAGAGAAGGAAGAATCTTCTTTGCTATTAGACTTTTTTCTAGACAGTACTTTTGAAATCCTATTTGAATCTTTAGCTTCTATAGAAGAGCTTTTTGATTTTAAATACCTCGATACACCTGGAGTATATGACTCTGGAATGGATTTTGGAGATTTTGATTTTTAAGAAGTCATTTCCCTAAACAAAGTCTCTAAATTTTTGTTTTCAGAATTTAATTCAAGAATTTTTAGTCCGTATTCCTGAGCAAAATCAAATAGTTTTGGACGCATGTCTTCTTCTGTGTTGAAAGTTAATGTCCAAGAGTTATCGTAGTTATTTTTGATAGTGGTAATATGAGGTAATCGCTGTAAAAACTGTTCTTCAATTTTATAATCAAACCCAACCTTTATTACTTGTTCCTTAGAGTCTTTTAATTCAGCTAAATTTTTGTCAATTACAATTTCTCCATTATTTATAATAATAACTCTATCACAAATTGCTTCTACTTCCTGCATTATATGAGTCGATAAAAGAACCGTCTTATCTTTTCCTAATCCTTTTATTAAAGAACGAATTTCAACTAATTGGTTTGGATCTAATCCCGTCGTAGGCTCATCTAAAATCAAGACATCAGGATCGTGTAAAATTGCTGCGGCTAAACCAACTCTTTGACGATATCCTTTGGATAATTGACGGATTTTTTTGTGTGATTCTTTTGTTAAGCCTACTTTTTCAATGACGTCAATTATTGTTTCTTGTTGTGTGTCATGAATAGCTGCATGAAAAGAAAGATATTCTTTGACGTACATTTCAAGATACAAAGGGTTGTGTTCAGGAAGATAACCGATACTTTTTCTAGTATCAATACTATTGGAAACTACATCAATATCGTTTACGATAACAGTTCCTGAAGTTGGTTGAATATAACCTGTTAAAATTTTCATAGTTGTTGATTTTCCAGCACCGTTAGGACCAAGAAAACCAACAATTTCTCCTTTTTGAACAGAAAATGATATGTTGTTTACGGCTTTTTGTTTGCCGTATGTTTTGGTAACTGATGTAAATTGAATAGACATTTAGTATGGTTATTCCTGTTTTTGATACTGAATTTGTTTCAGTAAATAGGAATCTATTTTTAGTTAAACTCTATTTATTTCCTAACGTAAGTAACGAAACTATAATCGTATTTATTTTTTTCGTCAGCTTTAAAATCTTCTCTAGCTGTCTCTTCCCAAATAGTTGAATCAATTTCTGGAAAAAACACATCGGCATCAAAACTTTCATGAACAATAGTCATGTCTAGTTTTTTAACAGAAGGGTTTTGAATAGCTTGTTTGTAAATTTGAGCACCACCTATAATGAAAATTTCCTCATCATTTTGTGCCAGTTGAATAGCTTCCTCTATACTTCCTGCAATTAAGCAACCATCTTTAAAATAGTCATTATTTCTTGTAATAATTACGGTAGTTCTGTTAGGTAATGGTTTTCCAATACTTTCAAAAGTATTTCTTCCCATTAATATGTGATGTCCAGAAGTTACTCTTTTAAATCTTTTTAAGTCTTCAGGTAAATGCCAAATTAGGTCGTTATTCTTTCCTAATTCGTTCTTTTTACCAATAGCGGCAATAATTGTAATCATAAAATTCTGGGAACGGTTACATGTTTTTAACCCATTCCTTAATATATCCAGTTAAATCTCTCTTATCAGTTACGTGATCAATAGAATTGGAATGAATATTTGTAATAATAGTCTTAACAGCTAACAAAACATTTTCGTCATCTATCTCAGCTACGATATCATATATCTGCTCTTTAATTGTGTCTATTTCTGCTATCATTTTAATTTAGTTGTTTGGTTACTAATTTAGTTAGATTTTAACTAATTAAAAGTCAAAAATTAATAAAAGAACGTTAAAAAACATTATACAGCAACAACTCCTTTAATATGAGGATGTGGATCATAATTTAATAATTCAAAATCATTAAAAGTAAAGGCTTCAATATCTTTTACTTCTGGATTAATCTTCATCGTTGGTAATGGTCTTGGATTTCTAGAAAGTTGCAATTCTAATTGCTCCATATGATTGTTATAAATATGGGCATCACCAAATGTGTGAATGAATTCTCCTGCCTCATAACCGCAAACTTGAGCAACCATCATTGTAAATAAAGCATAGCTTGCAATGTTAAATGGTACGCCTAAAAATATATCGGCGCTTCTTTGATATAATTGACAAGAAAGTTTACCTTCAGCTACATAAAATTGAAAGAAAGCATGGCAAGGTGGTAGCGCAGCTTTTCCATTTGCCACATTAGCAGAGAACGATTGTGATGTGTCTGGTAAAACACTAGGATTCCAAGCAGATATTAGCATTCTTCTGCTATTCGGGTTTGTTTTTAATGTTTCTATAACATCTTTTAATTGATCAATTTCATCGCTATTCCAATTTCTCCATTGATGACCATAAACTGGACCTAAATCACCATTTTCATCTGCCCACTCGTTCCAGATTCTAACTCCGTTTTCTTGTAAGTATTTTATGTTAGTATCGCCTTTTATAAACCATAAAAGTTCGTAGATAATGGATTTTAAATGTAACTTTTTCGTCGTTACCATTGGAAAGCCTTTACTTAAATCAAAACGCATTTGATAACCAAAAACACTTTTCGTTCCAGTTCCTGTTCTATCACTTTTTTCATTACCGTTTTCTAAAACGTGTTTTACTAAATCTAAATACTGCTTCATATATCGTCTTAATTTATGGTAAAAATAAAAAAGCACCAACAAAAAATGTTGATGCTTTAAAAATTGTTTTCAGCAAGTTATCAACCGATAACTATGCCCAGATACATTGTCCGTGTCCGATACAATATCCGTAATCACAAAACTCAAAACCTTGTGGAGTTCTAACACAGCATTGTCTTGGTCCACCACAATAAGGTCTGCTGACTACAGATCCATTAATTTCGCTTTGTTCTTTTTTAGAAAGAACTTTAAATCCTGTTAATTCAGAAATTTTCTTCATGATAAAAATTGATTTATTTGGGAGTCAATGAGACTCGCCGAGGTTAATTAAAAATATTCGTTTGTTTAAGTGATGTAATCAAATAAAAATGAATATCAATTTTTTATGATGATAATTTGAATGATTGTAAGAAGTAAAAAATTGAATGATTTGCTTGGAAAGATAGTGGTCTTTCAAAAGTAAATAAGTGGTTCATTTTATTTAGATTTCGGGTGATATAAATATATAAAAAAATGAACAAAAAGATAGTAAGTGTTATAAAGTCAGATTGATATTGCTTTCTAGAAAGCTAAAATAGCTATTAAACCTATTGCAACTGCGATGATTCCCATTTGAAAAATTAAGGAAAAATTAATTTTAATTACTTCACGATCTTTCTCTCTAATAGTAGCTTTAAGTTTATCTGCTATTAATAGACCAACGGTTCCGTCAAAGACACCGAGTGAAAAAGCACTTATTAAAGCTAAAGTTAAACCGTTATTCTGATCTATATATATAGTAAAAACAGCGTAAATTATGAAAGACCCAAAAGCCCACCAAACATATTCAAAACCTAAATATCTTGATAACAATGATCCTATGATATCATAAATCATAATAACGGAAAAGCCGATCAATATTATCTCGAAAATTGATTCCACAATTTTGGGGGTTTTGTGTTTTTTATTTTTCTTATCCTATTATCATACCAGCAATTGTAGCCGACATTAATGATGCAATTGTACCACCAATTAAGGCTTTCATACCAAACTCAGAAAGCGTTTTTCTTTGACCTGGGGCCAATGAACCAATTCCACCAATTTGAATTCCAATTGAAGCGAAATTTGCGAATCCACATAACATATATGTAGCCATTATAACTGATTTGTTATATGTTAAGTGTGTTGCGTTTGCAATATTTTTAAGTTCCGCTAATTGTATGTACCCAACAAATTCACTTGCCGCAAGTTTAATTCCTAATAATTGTCCCATTAATGCAGTATCTTCTCCGGCAACTCCAATTAACCACATCAGTGGAGCAAAAATATAACCAAGGATAAATTCAAGAGAAAAGCTATCGTATGGGGTATTAGCAACAACCCATGAGTTAAGCCCAGTAAAATCACCAGCTAAAGCTAATATATAGTTAATCATTGCTATAAACGCAACAAAAACTAGCAACATCGCTCCTACGTTAACAGCCAGTCTTAAACCTTCTGTAGTACCGTTTGCAATGGCATCTAACACGTTATTTCCAATCTTTTCTGTTGGAACAGTAACATCTGTATTTACAAGTTCAGTTTGAGGATATAAAATTTTAGAAATTACAATTGCTCCTGGAGCAGCCATTACTGAAGCCGCCAATAAGTGTTTGGCAAATTTCAATCTTAATAAAGGATCATCTCCACCTAAAAAACCAATGTAAGCAGCTAGTACAGCTCCGGCTACGGTTGCCATACCACCTATCATAACCAAAAGCATTTCAGACTTATTCATCTTTTCTAAATAGGCTTTAATGAGTAAAGGAGCTTCTGTTTGCCCTAAAAAAATATTCCCAGCTACAGATAGACTTTCCGCACCAGAAATTTTTAAGATTTTAGAAAGTGTCCAGGCTAATAATTTCACAATAAATTGAATTATTCCTAAATAGAAAAGTAAAGATGTTAAAGCTGAAAAGAATATAATTGTAGGAAGAACTTGGAAAGCAAAAATAAAACCAAAGGTATCCATATCAACTACTAGGCCTTCAAATAAAAATTTACTCCCTGCTCGCGTAAATTCGAGAATTACAACAAATACTCCTCCAATAGCTTCAAATACTTTTTGTATAAAACTTACTTTTAAAACACCAAAAGCAATTAACAATTGAGTTGCCAATCCTATACCAACTGTTTTCCAGTCAATAGCTTTCTTATTTGAACTAAAGACAAAAGCAACAAGCAACAAAACAATCATTCCTAGCATTCCTCTGTAGAAACTTTGAAAAGTAAATCCTTGACTTTCAATTATTTTATTGTTACTTTTTTTATCAGATACAATTTCTTTTTTAGAAGGAATTACTTCTTCTGATTCTAAATCTGCAAAGTTATAAGTGATATCTCTCTCTGAAAGAGATAATTTATCCTTAGTTAAATTAATGATGTTGTAATATCGAACAGTATCTTTTGGTTTGGTGTAGTTGAATATTAAAAGATTATTTTGAGAAATATAATTTCCGTAAGCATACAAACTATCTTTATTCTCGAGAAAATAAGAGAATTTACCATCTTTAAGTTTAAAGTAATCTCCTTTATTAATTTTTACAATTCCTTCTTTATTAATATTTTCTATAGAAGAAAAATTCCAGTTTCTTTCAATCGATTGGGCTTGTACTGTTATTGATAAAAGGACTAACAGTATCGAAAAAAATTTTTTCATGTCGTTAAGCAGATTTAAGAGCGTTTGTCAATTTCGTCTCTAATTTTAGCTGCTAATTCATAATCTTCATTACTAACAGCTTCTTGTAGTTTTGTTTCTAGTTCACTATTAGATAATAGAGAAAAATCATCCATTTCAGAAACTTCTGAGTCTGGAATTAATTCAATTTTTTCTAATTCATCATCTTCTTCGTTGAATTTTTCTTCAGCTTTTAAATAAATACCAGCTTTATCTAAAATATTCTCGTAAGTGAAAATTGGAGTTTGGAAACGAACCGCAAGAGCAATAGCATCTGAAGTCCTTGCATCAATTGATTCTTCCACTCCCTCTCTTTCACAAATTAAACTTGAAAAGAACACACCATCAACCAATTTATGAATAACGATTTGTTTCAATTTAATTTGAAACTGTTCAGCGAAAGTTTTGAATAAATCGTGCGTTAATGGTCTTGGAGGTCTAATTTCTTTTTCTAAAGCTATTGCTATAGATTGGGCTTCAAAAGCACCAATAATAATCGGTAATGTACGAGTTCCTTCCATTTCACTGAGAACTAATGCGTAAGCACCGCTCTGAGTTTGACTATATGAAATTCCTTTAATAGTTAATCTTACTAAGCTCATGTATCTATCTTCCTACAAAAAAAGCGGTCTCAATAGGACTGCTTTTTGGGTGCCACAATTTAATAAAAAATATGTGTATGGAAAGGTCTTTAGAATAAAAAACCTCAAAAGATTATTGTCTTTTGAGGTTTATCGATATAATTAACTTTTTAAGCTTGTTTGAAAGCTTTTAATTTTTCAATAAGCTGAGGTACAACTTCAAAAGCATCTCCTACGATTCCGTAATCAGCTGCCTTAAAGAAAGGTGCCTCTGGATCATTGTTAATTACCACTTTAACTTTTGATGCGTTGACACCAGCTAAATGCTGAATCGCTCCAGAAATACCGATAGCGATATATAAGTTAGAAGCAACTGGCTTACCGGTTTGTCCAACGTGCTCAGCATGAGGTCTCCATCCTAAATCAGAAACAGGTTTTGAGCAAGCGGTTGCTGCTCCTAATACGTCCGCTAATTCTTCTACCATTCCCCAGTTCTCAGGTCCTTTTAAACCACGTCCTGCAGAAACAACAACATCAGCATCAGCAATTGTTACAGTTCCACTTGCTTTGTCAATTGAAACAGAAGAAACACCTAATTCAGGTAATGAAACATCCAAGTTTTCAGTAGTTCCAGAAACGGGATTTTCATGTGCTCCAAAAGAATTTTTGGCAACACCAACTACTCTTTTATCAGTTGAAATCTCTGTGTTGTTGAAACCTTTATTAGAAAACGCTTTACGCTTTACAATAAACGGTGCAGTACTGCTAGGTAAATCAACAACATTAGAGGCGTATCCAGCTTCTAATCCAACCGCTATTAAAGGAGCAACTGTTAAACCGTCAATACTAGAATCGATAATTATAGTATCAGCAGCATTAGCTTCACTAGCTTGTTTAATTATTTCAGCATAAGCCTTGGCATTGAATGAACTTAAATCATTTTTAACTTCTACTACTTTTTCAGCACCATAGTTATATAATTGTGATGCATCTCCACCATTTATAGTTAAGGCAACGACATTAGTTCCTAATTGCTCTGCCACTTTTTTTCCATATGAAACAACTTCAAAAGCTGTTTTTTTAAATTTTCCTTCCGATGAATCGGCAAAAACTAATACAGACATACTCTTAATTTTTTTAGAATTTTAGTGGATGGAGATAAAAACACATCCACTAAAATGTTTTGATTTTAAATTTAAATTGCTTTTGCTTCGTTATGTAATAAGTTAATTAACTCATCAACATTATCTACTAATTTCACTTCACCTTTTGGTGCTGGTTTTTCAAATGTTTTCGTACTTGTAGATGCAGCTGCTCCAGAAGCCTCTACTACATTTAATGGCTTTTTTCGTGCCATCATAATTCCTCTCATATTAGGGATTCTTAAATCCTTTTCTTCTACAATTCCTTTTTGTCCTGCAACAACTAATGGTAAAGAGGAAGATACTTTTTCTTCGCCACCATCAATTTCTCTTTCTAAAGTTACGTTTGTACCGTCAACTTCAATTCCTACGCAACCGTTTACGAAATTGTATCCTGATAGTGTAGCGAGCATTCCTGGGACCATTTGGCCGTTATAATCGGCAGATTCTTTACCAGCTAATACTAAATCAAAACCACCGTTTTTAACTACTTCAGCTAATTCTTTAGCAACTAAAAAACCATCAGTTGGTTCTACATTTACACGTATTGCATCATCAGCACCAATTGCTAAGGCTTTTCTTAATGTAGGTTCAGTTTCAGCTCCTCCAACATTGACAACGGTTACAGAAGCACCTTGTTTTTCTTTGAACCACATAGCACGTGTTAAACTAAATTCATCGTATGGATTTATTACAAATTGAACACCGTTAGTATCAAACTTGGTGTCGTTTTCAGTAAAATTGATTTTTGAAGTGGTATCAGGTACATGGCTGATACATACTAATATTTTCATATAGGTTTGTTTTAAAAACACTTAATTTCGAGCTACGAATTTAAGCATTTTTTTTGATTTATTATGCATGCATAATAAATTTCTATCAAAAAAAAGACTAAATATATAGGTTTTTAACATTCTGTTAATCGTGTTCAATGTAATTTTTTTACTTTTGCAAATTAAATAAACAACGACTAGAATAAAATACATATGAAAACAGTTCAATTTAGAGAAGCTATTTGCGAAGCAATGAGTGAAGAGATGCGTCGTGATGAAAGTATTTATCTAATGGGAGAAGAAGTTGCTGAATACAACGGCGCTTATAAAGCTAGTAAAGGGATGTTAGATGAGTTTGGGGAAAAACGCGTTATTGATACTCCAATTGCCGAACTTGGTTTTGGTGGTATTGCTGTAGGTTCTGCAATGAATGGAAACAGACCGATTGTTGAATATATGACCTTTAACTTTTCGTTGGTTGGTATTGATCAAATTATTAACAACGCGGCTAAAATTCGTCAAATGAGCGGAGGTCAGTTTAACTGTCCTATCGTATTTAGAGGCCCAACGGCTTCTGCTGGTCAATTAGCGGCAACACACTCACAGGCTTTCGAAAGTTGGTATGCAAATTGTCCTGGTTTAAAAGTAATTGTTCCTTCAAATCCATATGATGCAAAAGGTTTATTAAAAGCTGCGATTAGAGATGATGATCCTGTTATTTTTATGGAGTCTGAGCAAATGTATGGTGATAAAATGGAAATTCCTGAAGGAGAGTATATTTTGCCAATTGGTGTTGCAGATATTAAAAGAGAAGGAACTGATGTAACTGTAGTTTCTTTTGGAAAAATTATTAAAGAAGCTTTTAAAGCGGCAGATGAGTTAGCGAAAGAGGGAATCTCAATAGAGGTTATTGATTTAAGAACTGTTCGCCCAATGGATCATAAAACGATCTTAGAATCAGTTAAGAAAACAAATAGATTAGTGATATTAGAAGAGGCATGGCCGTTTGGAAGTGTTTCTTCGGAAATTACTTTTAGAGTTCAAGACGAAGCATTTGATTATTTAGATGCTCCGATCAAAAGAATTACCACTGCCGATACTCCTGCACCATACTCGCCGGTTTTATTAGAAAAATGGTTGCCGAATGCTAATGATGTTGTTAAAGCAGTAAAAGAAGTAATGTATATTAGTTAAGGTATTGATAATTAGAGAGATGATAATTGTTAAAAATCCTTTTAGTTTTAAACTGAAAGGATTTTTGAAGTAAAACACCTATGAAAGTAAAAATTTCAGCGCTACTCATGTTTATGAGTTTAGTAATTAATGCACAAATTATTTTAAGGGGAACAGTCGTTGATGAGTATGAAAGTCCTTTACCATTTGTTAATGTGATAATAAAAGGTACAACTCAAGGGACTACAACAGATGATGAGGGAAGATTTGCATTTAGAACGAAAAAAAATCGCGGCGTTTTAGAAATTTCGTTCGTAGGTTTCCAAACTCAAACGATCAAAGTCAGTCCTAAAACAAAGTACTTAAATATCGTTTTAAAAGAAGGTACAGATGTTTTAGAGGAGGTAATTGTTGTTACAAAACCTAAGAAACGATTAAAGAAAAAGGAAAATCCTGCCTACCGAATTTTGAAAGAAATTTGGAAAAGAAAAAGGAAAAATGGTGTTGATCTCGTGAACCATTATCAATTCAAAAAGCATAAGACAATTGAAATTGGTTTGAATAATCTTGATACTGCCTTCATCAAAAGTATTTTTAAAGATCAATATCAACAGGCCATAAGTGAGATCCAATACGATAGTGATGGAATTAACTATTATATTCCAATTTACTTGAGTGAGCAAGTATCGAATGTTTATGGAAATAACTCATCGAATAAACTAAGAGAAGACATTGAAGCAGAAAAAGCAGAAGGGTTAGGAGCCCAAGGGTTTGTTTTTGATAGAATGGCAATGACTTTTCAAAATATTGACGTTTTTAGAAATAATATCACTTTATTACGTAAGTCTTTTGTAAGTCCATTGTCAACTGATGGGTTTGCAACTTATGATTATGTGTTATACGATAGTATTGTTAAAAACGACAAGAAACTATACAATATTTACTTTTTCCCCATTAGAGATCAAGACTTAGCATTTAAAGGGAATTTTTGGGTTGCTGATGAGGCGTACACAATTAAGAAACTAAGAATGCAAGTTGTTAAAGGAGCAAATCTAAACTTTGTACGAGGCTTAACTTTTGAAAAAGAGTTTGAGATAAGAAATGATAGTATTTATATTCCAACAAAAAATGCTTACGAAGGAGATTTTACTTTCTTAGATAAAAATGATGCAAACAAAGGTTTAACTATTAAGAAAACAATTAATTATGAAGATTATTTGTTAGATAAGCCTTTACCTGAAAGTTTTTACGATTTTAAGAATGTTAAAATTCGTCCTGATCAATATTACAAGTCGGATGAATATTGGAAGAAAGAAGAGAAAGAGGATTACAAGGATACATATAAGTTAATTACTTCTGTGAAAAGTAAGAAACGTATTAAAAAAATCACAGGATTTATTAATACAATTTCAAGTGGATATATTAATGTGGACGCTTTGAATATTCAATTTGGTCCTTTTTGGACGGCTTTAGCAAATAACGAAGTAGAAGGTTTAAGAACTCGTATTGGATTTAGAACTTTTAAGACAAAAGATGATAGAGTAAGATTATCTGGTCATGTCGCCTATGGAACGAAAGATAAAGAGTTTAAGTATGGTTTGGAGGCAAAGTATTTGTTGTCGTATAGCCCAAGAATATCTGTTAGTGCAGCTTATCAAAAGGATATAGAGCAGTTAGGAAGTTCATTGTTTAATACAACTCAATTGTTAGGAAACACTTTTGGGTCTACAGCGTTATTTTCTAGAGGGAATAACTTTTTCCTATCAAATGTAGAGAAATATGCAACGAATTTCGATTATGCAATTAATAATAACTTAAGAATCGGATTTAATTTATCACATTCGAGAATTAGTTCGGCGAGCCCTGAAAATTTTTCAGTGAGTTACAGAGTTAATCCAGGGGATGTAAATTTTGTTTCTTCTGTAACAGATGTAGCTTCAGATATTTATGTTTCGTTTACTCCAGGTAGATTCGTATATGGTTTAGGAGTTGAGCAACGATATGGAAGAAATATATTTCCATCTATTGTTTTAAATTATCGACACGGATATAAAGGAGTTTTAAATGGAACTCATGATTATGATAGAATTCAACTAAAATACAATCAACCAATTTTACTTGGTAAATTTGGATTATTAGACACCACAGTTGAAGGGGGTAAAACGTTTGGACAGGTTCCAGTTTCTCTTATGAATGTAATTCCTGCAAACCAGTCTTTCTCATTGGTTCCGAATACATTCTCATTATTAAATTTTTATGATTTTGTTACAGATACTTATATTTCTACTCATTTAGAGCATCATTTTAATGGATTTATTTTAAATAGAATTCCCTTCGTTAGGAAATTGAACTTAAGAAGTTTATTGACATTCCGGGCTGCCTACGGAACAGTTTCAAATGCAAATAGAGCTTTAAATGACGGAGTAATAAATAGTGTTGGTACAGAAAATATTCAATACAATGCACCAAACAAGGTGTACTATGAGTATGGATTTGGATTTGAAAATATTGGTTATGGTAATTTAAGATTTCTTAGAGTTGATGCCATTTGGAGAAGTGATTATAGAGCTCCAGCAAATAGTATTGCAGTTCCTACTCCAAAGTTTGCAATCCGAATTGGTATTAAACCAGGACTTTAATGTTTATTTAAACAAAAAATAACATTGAAAGATTACGTAAATACTCGAATTTATCCGTAGTTTTGCAATCCGATTTTTGAAACGAAGTAAAAATTTATGACAGCAAAAGAGAAGCAAACTGTTGATGTATTAATAGAAATACCTAAAGGAAGTAGAAATAAATATGAGTACGATTTTGATTTAAAGAAAATTCGTTTTGATAGAATGTTATTTTCATCAATGATGTACCCTGGAGACTATGGTTTTATTCCAGAAACTCTAGCTTTAGACGGAGATCCTTTAGATGTATTAGTTTTAGGCGCTGAGCCAACTTTCCCAATGTGTGTTATGGAAGTTAAACCTATTGGTGTTTTCCATATGGCAGATGAGAAAGGTCCAGATGAGAAAATTGTATGCGTGCCCGTATCTGATCCAATTTGGAATAGTTACAACGATTTATCAGACTTAAACCCTCACCGAAAAAAAGAAATCACACACTTTTTCCAAGTTTATAAAGATTTAGAAGAAAAGAAAGTTGATGTAGGTGGTTGGGGTAACGCTGAAGAAGCTTATGATATTTTAGATAAGTGTATCATACGATACCGAGAAAGCGAACATAAAGAAAAAGGAAGCTTTAAGATCTAAGGTTTCCATTACGAAATATTAAAGCTCATCATGAAAGTGATGAGCTTTTTTTGTTTAGAATTTGATTTTGTTATATTTAAGGCGATAAACTAATCAATTAATTAAATATTATGGAATCAAACATGGTGTATATGCCAATTATTTTGGCTCTTTTAGGGCTTATTTTTATGTTCATCAAAATGTCTTGGGTTAAAAAGCAAGATGCCGGTGATGAAAAAATGCAGTCAATATCCAAAAGTATTAAGGAAGGAGCGTTAGCATTTTTAAACGCAGAGTACAGACTTCTTTTAATCTTTTCAATTATAGCCTCAATTGCACTATTCGTTATATCTCAAATCGTTGACACTACACACTGGATTATAGTTGTTGCTTTTATAATCGGTGCTATTTTTTCTGCTCTGGCAGGTAATATTGGAATGAGGATAGCTACAGATGCAAATGCAAGAACAACTGAAGCAGCAAAGACAAGTTTGCCAAAAGCTTTACAAGTTTCTTTTGGTGGAGGAACTGTTATGGGATTAGGAGTTGCAGGTTTAGCAGTTTTAGGATTAAGTCTTTTCTTTTTGTTGTTTGTAGCAATGTTTGTTACGGGAAAAGGAAGTTTTTATGATGAAATGACTGTTGCTTTAGAAGCTTTAGCAGGTTTTTCTTTAGGTGCTGAAAGTATCGCTTTATTCGCTAGAGTAGGCGGTGGTATTTATACGAAAGCTGCTGACGTTGGCGCAGATTTAGTCGGAAAAGTAGAGGCAGGAATTCCTGAAGATGATCCAAGAAACCCAGCAACTATTGCTGATAATGTAGGTGATAATGTAGGAGATGTTGCCGGAATGGGAGCTGATTTATTCGGTAGTTATGTTGCAACCGTTTTAGCAGCAATGGTTTTAGGAAACTATTTGATTAGAGATATGTCAGCTACAACTCAGTTTACTGATGCTTTCAATGGAATGGGACCAATCTTATTGCCATTAGTAATCGCTGGTGTTGGAATTGTAGCTTCTATTGTAGGAACATTCTTAGTTAATATTAAAGATAATTCAGCTAAAGAACCAGAGGTTCAAAAAGCTTTAGATCTAGGAAACTGGGCATCAATCGTAATCACATTAGTAGCGAGTTGGTTTTTAATTCGTTGGATGTTACCTGAAACTTTACAAATGAATTATTTCGGGGAGGGATTACAAGAAGTTCCTTCTCGTCATGTATTTTATGCGTGTATGATAGGATTAGCAGTTGGAGCATTAATTTCAACAGTAACGGCTTACTATACAAGTCTAGGTAAAAAACCCGTTTTAGATATTGTAAAGAATAGTTCAACTGGAGCAGCAACTAATATTATTGCTGGATTAGCTGTGGGAATGAAATCAACATTTTTATCTGTTATTTTATTCGCAGCTGCAATCTATGGTTCTTATGCACTTGCTGGATTTTATGGTGTAGCACTAGCAGCTTCTGCAATGATGGCTACAACGGCAATGCAATTAGCAATTGATGCTTTTGGACCAATTGCAGATAATGCAGGTGGAGTTGCAGAAATGAGTGAGTTGGAAGACCACGTTCGTGAAAGAACAGATATTTTAGATTCTGTAGGAAATACAACTGCGGCTGTTGGAAAAGGATTTGCAATCGCTTCTGCGGCACTAACGGCTTTAGCTTTATTTGCTGCATATGTTACATTCACAGGAATTGACGGAATTAATATTTTTAAAGCCGATGTTTTAGCAATGTTATTTGTTGGAGGTATGATTCCAGTAATTTTCTCAGCATTAGCAATGGAATCTGTAGGTAAAGCGGCAATGGAAATGGTACAAGAAGTTCGTCGTCAGTTTAAGGAAATCCCTGGAATTATGGAAGGAACTGGAACTCCGGATTATGCAAAGTGTGTTGATATTTCTACAAAAGCTGCTTTGAAAGAGATGATTTTACCAGGTTTAATTACTATAATTACTCCGATTATTATTGGTTTATTATTTAAAGCAGAAGCGCTTGGAGGTTACATGGCTGGTGTTTGTGTTAGCGGTGTAATGTGGGCTATTTTTCAGAATAACGCTGGTGGAGCTTGGGATAATGCTAAGAAATCATTTGAAGCAGGAGTTGAAATTAATGGAGAGATGACATTCAAAGGTTCTGACGCTCATAAGGCTGCAGTTACTGGAGATACAGTTGGAGATCCATTTAAAGATACCTCTGGACCATCAATGAATATATTAATTAAGTTGACTTGTCTAGTTGGTTTAGTAATTGCACCAATTTTAGGAGGACATTCAGCAAACACTCATTCTGATAAAACTGCGACAGAGGTTAGAGTCGAAATGAAAGAAGCTAGTGGAGATCAAGTAAAGGCGAAAATAGCAGTAAAAATCGCTGAAAACAGCGAAACGAAAACTGAAGTTAAAGAAGTAGAAGGAATTGATGAAGAAGTAAAGAAGGAAATTCAAAAACATGAATAGTTCTTTCTTTTGAATATATATAGCCATTGTGAAAGCAATGGCTTTTTTTTATATGCTTATTTTAGCGGTGTTTTTTACTTCTCCTATCATAAATGAGCTTTGTGTGCTGCCAATATGTTTAATTGTGGTAAGCTTGTTTACCATGAACTCTCTGTATTCTTCCATGTCTTTTACATAGATTTTTAAGACGTAATCATAATCTCCACTAATATGAAAACATTCAGAGACTTCATTTAATTTTAAAATTTCACTTTCAAAAACAGATAAATATTCTCTTGAATGTTGAATTAGTTTTACTTGGCAAAACACAATAAAGGACTTATCTACTTTTTTAGGATCTACTTGAGCTATATATCGTGTAATTACTTCTGCACGTTCTAATTTTTTGATTCGTTCAAAAACTGCAGTAACAGATAAATTTAGTAATAACGATAGATGTTTGTTTGTACGTTTACTATCCTCTTGCAGTAGGTTTATAAGTTTTTTGTCAGTGTTGTCAAGTTTCATCTTGAAAATATTTCTATAAAATTAAAATTATTTCAATAATAAATGAATTTTAAACTGTGTTTATTGTTTTTAAAAGAATAAAAAACTGTATTTGTTTAAAAAACTTGAATTTTATTAGGTTTTTATGTTGCTTTGAGAAAACAAATACTATTTTCTTATGAAGTTCAAACCAGCTAATAAAATTCAAGATTTACAATACTTTGGAGAATTCGGAGGTGTAAATCCTTCTATTTCAGATTCATCAACATATACATTCCTTTCTGCGAAAACAATGTTCGATACTTTCGAGGGAAATGCAGATGGCTGTTATTTATATTCCCGTCATACTTCTCCTTCAAATTTATATTTAGGAGAAGCCTTAGCAGAAATGGAAGGTACAGAAACTGCAAATGTTGCAGGATCTGGAATGGGAGCAATTACTCCAGTATTAATGCAATTATGTGGAGCTGGTGATCATATCGTTTCTAGTAGAACTATTTATGGAGGAACTTATGCTTTTTTGAAGAACTTCACGCCAAAACTAAATATCAACACAACTTTTGTAGATATTACTAAATTAGATGTGGTAGAAAATGCGATTACTGAGAATACAAAAGTATTATACTGTGAGTCTGTTAGTAATCCGTTATTAGAAGTTGCAGATATTCGTGGATTAGCGGCTTTAGCGAAAAAACATAATTTGAAATTAGTGGTGGATAATACGTTTTCACCATTGTCGATTGCGCCAGCACAATTAGGGGCAGATGTTGTTGTGCATAGTTTAACAAAGTTTATCAATGGATCATCAGATACCGTTGGTGGAGTGGTTTGCGGAACGCAGCAATTTATAGACGATTTAAGAAACGTAAATGACGGTGCTTGTATGTTGTTAGGTTCTACTATGGATAGTATAAGAGCGTCTTCAATTTTGAAGAATATGAGAACTTTACATATTCGTATGAAGCAGCATAGTAAAAATGCAATGTATTTGGCTCAAAAATTTGAAGAGGATGGATTAAAGACTGTTTATCCAGGTTTAGCATCACATCCTTCACATGAGTTATTTTCGTCAATGATGAATGAAGAATATGGGTATGGAGGAATGTTGACTATTGATGTCGGTTCATTAGATAAAGCCAATGAGCTTATGGAACTAATGCAGAATAAAAACTTAGGATATTTAGCAGTTAGTTTAGGATTTTATAAAACATTATTCTCTGCTCCAGGTTCGTCAACTTCATCGGAAATACCAGAAGACGAACAAGCTGATATGGGATTAACAGATGGTTTAATTCGTTTTTCAATTGGATTAGATAATGATATTGAGCGAACCTATGAAATGATGAAGGATTGTATGAAACAAGTAGGGGTTTTAAAAGAAGAAAGCTTCGTTTAATTAAAAATAATAATGGTCTAGGTTTACACTTAGACCTTTTATTTTCCTTTCATTCTTTCCCAAATTGACTCGATTAAATCTGCTGGAGAAGCGTCTTTAAAACGGTCAGAGTCATTTTTATACTCCCATCTTTTACCATTTTTATACAAACGAAAACCAAAAACAGAACTACTACTGGCATCATTTTTAATTAATGGATATCGCAAATCGTTATATCTAAATTCTCCATTTGGGAGTGAAGTTAAGTTGTAATAATCATTACTAAACCAAGTTAGTTTCTTCAAATCAAGATCAGACATGTCTAATAGCTCTTGGTTTTTAGGAACTGAAATAAAATCTGTTACATGAGAGTTTTTGTCTAAAATAGAATAATAACCCACTTTATAATCTGTTTTAGTTTCAGCAACTCCATACCAAAGAACATTATTTAAAATTGATGGCTGTACCGTGAAACGATTATAGGTAATTCCTGCGTTTTCAAATGATTTTTCAAAAACGTCATCAACATACAACTTATTGAAAACAGTAAGTACCATATATATAGAGCTTACATAGATTCCAGCTTTTAACCACCATTTACGTTTTGATGTTCCTCTTCGATAAAACATAAGAATTATCAAACTAATTAAAAAAGGTAGTGTATATAATGGATCAGCAACAGCGATATTATTAAATGCTACACGATAGTTGGAAAAGGGTAAGAATAGTTGTGTTCCATAAGGAGTGAAACAATCTAAAATTGGATGGGTTAATATGGACAATAAAAATAACCAAATCCAATCTTTACGTGTTGTTGTGTCTTTTCTTTTACCATTATTGTAGAGCCAATAAGCAATGTATCCAAAGAAAAAAGCTCCAATAACTGCAAAAGGAATAGAATGCATAAAACCTCTGTGAAACATAAGTTGATCAATAGAGTTTGAATAGAAAAAACGTCCAAGAAAAACATCTAGATCTGGAATGGTTCCGCCAATGGCTCCAGATAATAATGCTTTGTTTCCAATCTTTTTTCCAAGAGCAATTTCACCACAGGCAGCCCCTAAAACTATTTGCGTTAATGAATCCATAGAAATACAAAAGTAGCAAACGGTTTTCACTTGCGTAAGTCTTAACAAAATCGTAACATTACAAACCAAAAAAATCGACCAATGCAAGAAACTAACAACGGTTCAGAAATAAAAATACAAGATCAAAAAATTCAGCAAAATAAAAACTTGTCAATTTGGGAAGCTTTAATTCCAGTAATTGCATTAATCGGAATGTTAGCATACAATGTGTATGTTTTCGGAGACGATGCTTTAAGTGGGAGTAATCAATTTGTTTTATTAATTGGTGGAGTAGTAGCAGCAGTTGTTGGTTTCAAAAATAAAGTAAGTTTTCAGTTGATGATGGATGAGGTTGCTGAAAATATTAAATCAACAGCCAGTGCAATTCTTATTTTATTAATGGTCGGAGCTTTAGCAGGAACATGGTTAATCAGTGGAATTATTCCTTCTATGATTTATTATGGATTACAAGTATTGAATCCTACAATATTTTTAGTAGCATGTTTAATAATTTGTGCTGTTATTTCTGTTGCTACAGGTAGCTCTTGGACAACAGCAGCGACGGTTGGTATTGCTTTAATTGGAATTGGGGGTGCATTAGATATTTCTCTCGGAATGACAGCAGGAGCAGTTCTTTCTGGAGCGTATTTTGGAGATAAAATGTCACCAATGTCAGATACTACAAATTTAGCTCCGGCGATGGCAGGTACAGATTTATTTACGCATATTAAATACATGGCGTACACAACAGTTCCAACTTTTATAGTGACGTTCATCTTCTTTTTAATTTTAGGCTTTACTCAGTCGACTAGTGGAGATGCGAATACTGGACAAATGTTAGCAGATATTGATAAAGCATTTAATATTACACCTTGGTTGTTTTTAGTTCCTGTTATAGTAGTAGTTTTAATTATTAAAAAAACTCCACCATTAATAGCGTTGTTGGCAGGAACAATTTTAGGTGGAATTTTTGCGCTTATTTTTCAAACTCAAGTAGTAGCTGAAGTTGCCGGTGTAGAAGAATTAGATTTTAATTCAGCATACAAAGGGGTAATGCAATCTATAACCGTTGATACTTCTGTTGGAACTGACAATGAAGTTTTAAAAGATTTGTTTACTGCAGGTGGAATGAAGAAAATGTTAGGAACAATTTGGTTAATTTTATGTGCAATGGTTTTTGGAGGTATTATGGATGCTATTGGAGCCTTAGCTAAAATTAGTAGTTTTATGTTGAATCTGTTTGATAGTATTTTTGGATTATTCGCAAGTACGGTTTGTACTTGTATCGGATTAAATATAACTGCTTCTGACCAATATTTAGCTTTGGTTGTTCCGGGTAAAATGTATGCGAAAGCATTTAAAGATAAAGGGTTAGCACCAGAAAATTTGAGTAGAACGTTAGAGGATTCAGGAACGGTTACTTCAGTGTTAATTCCTTGGAATACTTGTGGAGCTTATCATTCTGGAGTTTTGGGGGTTCCAGTTGTAGATTATGCTTTTTATGCAATGTTCAACTGGTTAAGTCCATTTATGACTTTAATTTTTGCTGCCTTCAGAATTAAGATTAGACAATTAACAACAAAGTAATTAGTTTTTCGAAAACTTAGAAAATATATGTAATGCCGTGGATGTTAATAGTAATAACCACGGCATTCCGTGTAAAAAGATATCAAACCAATCTATAAGCTTCATAGCTTCATTACCGCTAAATGCGTTTCCGCCAGCAATCCATCGAATTTTTCCTAAAATATGAGGTTCTTTAAAAGGAGCTAAACCTAAGGTTAAACTTACTATTAGAAATAAAGGCCATGATTTTTTAATTGATTCTTTCATTTAATTTTAAATGAACCAGTTCCAAACAAGTCCAAAACGAATAGACATATCTCTGTAAGGATTGTTTGGGGCTGAAAAGTAGTTTTTCTCCAAGAAATTAGAACTGATATTATCAATTTTGAAAAAGATACGAGTTCTACGCACTTTCGCATTAAAAAATAAATCTAAAGTAGGAAACCCAATCTCTGTGTCATTTTGTAAAATAAACTCTCCTAAAAGTGGATTATAAGCATTTGCTCTATACTTTGTAAAATATTTAAATGTAGCTCCAATTTGAACTTGTAGCGGGTTTCCTTTAAACCAATGATCTGAATAATATAATGTATTTCTAGTTACAAATTCAGGAACTCTAAACACATCACTTCCACTGGATACATTTTGATACATGATCGTATTATTAAGGGCAAACTTTTTAAAGAATTTAAATTCTTTATTCGCTTTCACTTTTAAATACGTAATGGAGCCATCAAATTGTTTTGGTAAACTATCAGTTCCAAAATAGGTGTAATCTTCAATATTAGTGAAATCTACACTGGCATTTCCCCATTTTGAATCTATTGAAAAACCTATATTTCGAGTATCTTCATTTATGAAGTTGTTTTCCCAATTGTATTTGTTGTAAACACTTTGTAGAAACTGTTTGTTAAAGTTAGGAGCTTTTGAAGTTAAGAGTAAACTACCTTTTATCTTAAAAATACTATCCTTTTCATAAATCGCCTCACCACTAAAATGGTTTCCAGCTAAATAACCGCTTCCTGGAGTAACCAGTGCACTGGCGTTTACTTTGAAATTACCAACTTTCCCATTCCAATCACCTCCCAAGGAAATTGCGTCTCCACTGATTCTTTTTTTAGTTAAATTAGTGTTGTTAATATTACTATTATAGATAGTGTCATATCCATATTTCACAGTTGTGTAGTTCGCTTTCACTCTAAATCTTCCTAAAACATATTTAGAGTTGAATTCTAAATAACCTTGATTATTAATCAATCGGTAATCAGTCGATTCACGCAAACTACCAGCAATTTTACTCGCTTCTCCGAACTGATCCGTTGTTATTCCAGCTTGTTCAAAAGTAAAGAACTTTTTTTCATAATGAAGCTCGTGTCCAACTTTTAAATTGGTTAAGTTTTTTGTGTTTGTACTGTCAATACTATTGAATAATTTGAAATTATGATCCAAATAAAATCGCGTTCCATCTAATAAACTTTCAGCATCATTTAAATTAACATCAAGTCTTCCACGGTCTGCAAAGTTCGGGTCTTCATTGATGAAGTTTTCCATAGATTGTGGCGTTAATCCACCATTTTCTTCGTTTTTGAAATCTTGTGTTGTGATATGGGTTCTCACATTGTATTGTCCTTTTGGAGTGCTATAAGTAAGGGTTCCCCGAAAGTTTCCAGAACTAGATAAAGATCTTCTGTATTGTCCCAAAGATCGTAATCCTTTATAAGCAACGCTTATATTTAATCTTCTAGATAAGTTGAAGGTGAAAATCGCATCTAAAACTTGACCTTGTTCCTGACCCGTTTTATACATAATTTGTGTGGTAGGTGTGGGAACTCGGTAATAATCGATATCATCAATATTCAAATAATTGAATTGCTTAGCTGTAAAACCAATATCTGGAAATTGTGAAATTGAACGAAAATCATAACCTAAGGAATTGAAAGTTTGTCCTTGATTGTGAAAAGCTAATAATTCGAAATTATCTTTTCTTCTAAAGTTATGTGTGTATTCTTTTTGAATTGTAAGAGTAGTATCGACATAAGAAGTGTCTCTCTTTTTTAAGTTGATAATCTTGTAATCAGTAAACTTAGTTATTCCATTTATTTTTACGCTAATTTCATCGTTTGCGAGTGAGTCGTTAACTCTGTTTCTACCAGATCCTGCAAAACCACCATTAACCGTTCGAAATTGGCCTTGAATGCTTAAACAACCAAGAAAAAATATAAGTATGAACAATTGTTTCATAAAGGCAAATGTAAAATAATTAAACGAAAATAAATGTGAATGTTATCTTCGAAAACTGTTAATTTGTAGTATGCTTAAATTAAATTATAGCGGATTTTCGTTAGAGGCGGGGACTGATGAAGCAGGAAGAGGTTGTTTATCTGGTCCTGTAGTGGCTGCCGCGGTTATTTTACCTGAAAATTTTGAACATTCTTTTTTGAATGATTCTAAGCAATTGTCTAAGAAAAAAAGAGATGAGTTACGAATTTATATTGAAGAAAGAGCAGTATCGTATGCAGTATCTTTCATTCAAAATGAAGAAGTTGACGAATTAAATGTTTTACAAGCTTCCATTGAAGGAATGCATAGGTCAATAGCGAGATTAAGCGAAACCCCCGAATTTATAATCGTAGATGGAAATAAATTCAAACCATTTGGTGAAATTCCTCATGAAACCATTGTAAAAGGGGACGCAAAATTTATGAGTATTGCTGCGGCATCAATATTAGCAAAAACCTATCGGGATGAATTTATGACTAAAATTCATGAAGAGTTTCCAATATACAACTGGAAAAAAAATAAAGGTTATCCAACAAAAGAGCATAGAGAAGGAATAAAAACTCACGGAGCTACTAAATATCACAGAAAATCTTTTAAACTTTTACCTGATCAGTTAAGTCTTGACTTTAGTTAAATTATGTTAAAATTAACGTTTTAACATTTGATATTTAACGGATTAGTTATTTTTGTTGCATAGATGGAGAACCTTTTTATAATAATCCCTATTATAAATGTGTGCGGCAAACATAATACTTTACTGGTTATTAGTTGCCGCATTTTTTTATTTAGTTTTCACACCTACAAAGTGATCGGATTTTAGTTTGAATAACACGTTAAACGTTGTTAAACTTCCGTAAATTCTAGTAATATATTGTTGTAAGTCTATTTTATCTTGATCATCTAACGTTTTGCTTGAATTTATTTTTTGTTCCATCACACGAATACGATCTCTCACCATCACTATTTTGTGAAAGAATGTGTCAATTGGAATTTCTTTGGAAGCTAAAGAGCTATCCGCTGGTTCAATAATTAACTTTCCACCTTTAAATTTATCAGCAATAGGAACAATTTCAGAAACATCGCTCCATTGTTTTAGTATTTTTCGTAACGAAGATTCAACTTCATAAAAACTAATCGTATCTACTTCATCTTTCACAGCTTCAATGGTTTCGAACTCGTCATTAAGAGAAATAGTTTCCAATCCATTTTCTTGAAATGTAACCCAATAATGGCGGCTATCAACATTTGTAACTACTCCAAAACCGTATTCAGGATGATTAATTCTAGATCCAATACCTAATAATTTCATAAATCAACTATTTTTTACGATACTAAAATACGTATTTTTGTTGCCTAATTTTTAGAAAGATGATTAAAAGAACTCGGGTTGAAATAACAAAATGTATAATTCACAAAGTAGCAAACAAATACAATAGCGGACAGAATGCATTTTCTGAAAGTTTGGTGCGTTTTGATGAAGAAAGTTATGATTTATTAGTTCCGTTTTTGCTTAAACCATTTGGAGGAGTCACACAAAGTTATCGTTTTAATCATCATGCTGATGTTCGTTTGAATGAAATTAATAATTACAGTTCTCAAATTTTTGAAGATGAAGAAACATTTATTGAAAACTCAAAGAATGTTGTAAATCATTTATACGAGCAATCAAATTCGGCAAATATTAAAACAGGAGATGTTTTAGTTGTACTTTTTGAAGGAATCGAATATAAAGATGTGCTGACTGAAGCGGTTGGAATTTTTAAAATTGAAAGTAAAGTAGATTTTTTTCAAACTTATTTAGATGAGGATAGTTTTGATGTAGTGGTTCAAAAAGGAATTTCAACAAAGAGATTGGATAAAGGTTGTTTGATTTTAAATTCTTCTGATGCGGAAGGAACGGTTGTGTTATCGGTAGACAATAATAATTACGATGCACAATATTGGATTAAAAATTTCTTGAATGTAAAATATGCTGATGATAGAAACTTACATACTCAGCATTATTTAGAATTGTGTCGTGATTTTTCTGAGGAAATTATAAAGCCAGAATATGGAAAGCACGAGCAAGGAAATTTCCTAGCAAATACTGTTGATTATTTTAAAGAACATGAAAGTGTTGACTATCATACATTCAAAGATGAAGTTTTTGAAGATGATAAGCATAAAGATATGTTTGAAGATTATAAGAAACATTTCGAAAAATTGAATGACGTATTGGTAAGAAATAACTTTGAAGTTTCTGATATTGTTTTAAAGAAAGAGAAAGGAAAGTTAAAAACAGAAATTAAGCTCGACACTAATATTCAAATTAAGATTGATATTGATGCTCCAGATGCCGCTTCAGACTATTTAGAAAGAGGGTATGATGAAGACAAGAAAATGAAATATTACAAAGTGTATTACAACGCAGAGAAATAAAAAAAGCAGCTGAAAAGCTGCTTTTTTATTGGTTGTATTTTTTGATTTCCCTTTCTAAGTTGCGTTTTAAATCTTCTAGGTTTTTTAATTTTCGTTGATCCTGATATTTAGAAACTACATGATAAATAAAACAAAGAGAAGCATACACAGCAGCACAAATCAAAACTGATGAAGTGTATGAATATTCTCCAGCATCTAACATTGATTTTCCATGTTGTAAAAACTCTCTTTCAGGTCTTCTTGTTGGTGCCCACAACGAGAAAAGTACACCCAACACTATCACTTTCCAAAGGTTTCGCAAAAGAAAGTTATGTTCTCTTTTTACATTTTCAATTTTATATATCGTGGCTTGTAAATGTTTTTTCTTATGTATGATAGACACTTATTACTAAAGTTTTTTTACGTATTTCGTAACAATAACAATGTTCTGTCCGTCTACTTTTCCTTCTATATATTCAGCATTTTCTTGATCTAAAGAAATTCGCCTTACAGCTGTTCCTTGTTTACAAACCATACTCGATCCTTTTACTTTTAAATCCTTTATAAGAACAACATTGTCTCCAGCTTGTAAAATAGCTCCGTTACTATCTCTATGAAGTATCCTTTCACTTTCATCTAGATGGTCTCCTGTGGCTTGAGCGAAATTTAATTCCTCAGGTTTCAAATACATCATATCTAAAAGATCTTGCGACCAACCATCTTTTTTTAATCGATGTAACATTCTCCAAGCAACAACTTTTACCGCAGAAAATTCACTCCACATACTATCATTCAAACATCTCCAATGATTCGAATCTACAGTTTCTGGATTATTAATTTGTTCGACACATTCTTCGCAAGCTAAAATACTTCTGTCAACACCGCGTGTAGAAATAGGAGGGACTTCATAAATACTTAAACTCTTTGTTGAAGCACATAACTCACATTGATTTCCACTTCTATCTTGTAATTCTTGTAATAAACTCATTGCTTATAATTGTGCTTGCGAAAGTAATCTTTAAATTGAAAAATTAACAGGAAGTATCAGCAATAATTTTCCATTCACCTTTAATTTTCTTAAAAATAATCATAAAAATTCCATCAGCATTTCCAATTTCACGAGTTAGGTGATATTCCCCCATTACATAATAACTGTTGCTTTCAATTCTAGAGATTGATCTAATTTTAAATTTTAACTTTCCTGTATCTTCTTTATGTGGATAACCCTTTTTGTAGTTTTCTAAGGTCTGTTTCCAACCATAGGTAATACCTTTTCTTCCTTGAAATTTTAGCGAGTCTGATTTCCAATATCCAAGCATAAAACCATCTAAATCATGTCGCGACCAGTCTGATTCCTGGTTTTTCATTAAAGCTAAGATTTCTTTTTTATCTCGTTCTTCATTGGATGCAGCGCACGATATAAAGATTACGATAAGGGATAATATTAGTTTTTTCATCTTAAAATATTTGTTCTGAAAGATATAAACTTTTTAAAAAACCGTATTATTGAAGATAAACTAGTAGAATGAAATTAGAAAATGACCGATTAATTATTAAAGATGTTGAACCAGAAGAGGCTTCTTTTTATTTTGAATTATTTAACGATCCTGATTGGTTGAAATATATTAATGATAAAGGTTTAAAAACAGTAGAAGCTACAAAGAAGTACTTGATTGATATATTGGAGAAAAATGGGAAGTTAAATGGGTTAGGCTTTTTTACAATCTTCTCAAAGGAATTAAATGAACCAGTAGGTATGTCTTCGGCTTTACAAAGAGAAAAATTAGATTTTATTGATTTGGGTTACGCATTGTTACCGAAAGGAAGAGGGAAAGGTTATGCAAGTGAAGCTACGTTATTAATGATGGATTATATCAAAGATACTTTCAAACAAGAAAAAGTATACGCTTTTACTTTACCAGAAAACGAAAAGTCTAAACGTTTATTGGAAAAATTAGGATATACATATATCGGTAAGCAAAGTGTCTTTGAAGGAGAAGAGGATTGTGTTTACGAATTTATTTTTTAGTTGATGAAAATTGAAAAGCTACATCATATTGCAATAATTTGTTCTAATTATGAAATGTCAAAACGATTTTATACAAAGGTTTTAGGTTTTGAGATAAAACAGGAAGTTTATAGAAAAGAAAGAGATTCTTATAAACTAGATTTAAGTTTAAATGGAATGTATTTGATAGAGTTGTTTTCATTTCCAAATCCTCCAAAAAGAGCTTCATTTCCTGAAGCATCAGGATTACGTCATGTTGCTTTCGGAGTTAAAAATTTAAAATCTTGGAAGGATTACTTAGAGTCTAGTAATGTGAGTTGTCAAGAAATTAGAATTGATGAATTTACAGGAAAACAATTTTTCTTTTTCAATGATCCCGATGATTTACCAATTGAGCTTTATGAAATTTGAAAATTAGAACATTGTTATGAATATATCTGCAAATACCGTATTAGGAAGTATAATCTCTTTAGTTTTATTATTTATGATTTTCTGGATGGTAAGCATTCAAACGAAATATGAATATCCCGATGTCACTGATAAAGTTGTAGAAGCGGGAAATATGCAACTGTCAGTTAAAAGAGGAAAAGATTTATTTCAGAAAGAAGATTGCTATAGCTGTCATAAACCAGATAAAAAAGATGGATTTATACCTGTAGTAACTGGTAAAATCTCTAGAGAATGGTTATTCAGATTCATAAGGGATGAAAAATCTCTGGTAGAAGGAAAAGATCCAGATGTTTTACAATTAAAAGAAGAGTTTAATTGGGTAAACGGAAAACATGATAAGAAACATTTGACAGACCAAGAACTAAATGATATTTTGAATTATTTGGATAGTTTTTGATAACAATAAATAACAAAGATTTACCATGAAAATCTCTGCGAATACAATTTTTGGAACTATAATCTCAGTAATTATGTTATTCATGATTTTTTGGATGGTAAGTATTCAAATAAAGAATGATTATCCTACTGTTAATAATAAAGTTGTAGAACCTAAAGCTATGGAGTTTTCAATTGAAAGAGGGAGGGTTATATTTTTGAATGAAGGTTGCTATCGTTGTCATAAACCAGATAAAAAAGATGGATTTATACCTGTAGTAACTGGTAAAATCTCTAGAGAATGGTTATTCAAATTCATAAGGGATGAAAAATCTCTGGTAGAAGTACAAGATCCAGATGTTTTACAATTAAAAGAAGTGTTTAATTGGGCTAATGGAGAGCACAATAGGGAGGCTTTGACCGATCAAGAATTAACCGATATTTTGAATTATTTAGAAAGCTTCATTTAATTGATGTATAAATCAATCAGTCCTTCTGGAGTTTCTACTTCAATAGTTTTATCTTCTCTATCTACTTTTTTAATGAAATCATCAATCATTGGAATGAATAATTCAATTCCATCCCTATCAATTTCAAATAAAGGTTGAGCAGCAGAATCGTTTATGTTGGTGATTTTTCCTACTTCACCAAAGTTTACATCCTTTACGGTAAAACCAATTACTTCATGATAATAGAATTTATTTCCAGAAAGTTTTGGTAGTAGGGTAAGAGGTAAGTAAATACCAGATCGTAAAATTGCTTCGGCATCAGCTTCTGTATCAACACCTTCGAATTTCACTCGAAACATGGTGCTTTTACTCAATGAAGATTTTTCAATAAAAAAAGGAATCAGATTATTGCCTAGTTCGACAAATACTGATTCCAAATTTTTGTACAGATGAGGCTCGTCAGTATCTAACTTAATAATTACTTCGCCTTTAAAACTGTGTTTTTTGACGATTTTGCCTAAATAAAAACAATCTTTAGTTTGCATTATCGTCTTGTTTTTTACTCTTCGCTATCTCCACCTTCTTCAGTAGTAGCATCTTCGCTATCTACAACAGGAGCTTTTGCAGCAATACGAGCTTCGTTAACAGCTTTTTCAGCTTCTAAAGCTTTGGTTTTAGCATCTTCTTGAGCTTTAGCTAAACCATCTACTTTACCAGCAACTTTAGCAGCTTTTTCTTCTAACCAAGCGTTAAACTTAGCTTCAGCTTGCTCTTCTGTTAAAGCACCTTTTCTAACACCTCCAGCTAGGTGATGCTTTAATAAAGCACCTTTGTAAGATAATAAAGCTCTTGCAGTGTCAGTAGGTTGAGCACCATTTTCTAACCACTTTACAGCAGAATCAACATTTAAGTCGATCGTTGCAGGATTAGTGTTTGGGTTGTACGTTCCGATTTTTTCTAAGAAACGACCGTCTCTTTTAGCTCTAGAATCTGCAGCAACCACCCAATAAAATGGTTTTCCTTTTTTACCGTGTCTTTGTAAACGAATTTTTACAGGCATACTTGTTAATTTTTAAGGTACGCGACCTTGATTATTAATCTATTAATTTTTAAATCCCAAAAAAGCTCGGAATTTTGAGTGTGCAAATGTATTAAATCTTTTTAATATTGAGATGCTTTTTGAAGCTTTATTTAAAAGGAAAAGCATCTGAAAATCAGATGCTTTTAAAAAATTAAATGTTGTTATATATTAAATTACTCTAACACTTACAGCGTTTAATCCTTTTCTACCTTCTTTTAGTTCAAACTCTACAGTATCACCTTGTTTAACTTCATCCACCAAACCTGAGATGTGTACAAAGTATTCTGTGCCTGAACCTGATTCTGTTATGAACCCAAAACCTTTAGATTCATTGAAGAACTTTACCGTTCCTTCTTTCATTATAAAATGTATTAAAAAAATTATGGATAAAGGTAAGGCATAAATTTTTGGAAATACCTTCTTTTTAAATATTTATTTCAAATCATAATATATTCTTTTGATTCTTGAAGAAAGTGTCAGCTTGTAGCTTAATTAAGTCAGTTGCTATTTTCTGTTTGTAATTATAGAGTTCTTCTTCTAATTTTAAATCTTCATAAACTTTGGTATTAATATTAATGTCAGTCGACGCTATTTTTTCTCGCTGATCAACTTGTTGCTGAATCCATGATTTAACTTGAGATTCTTGATTTTCGAATTTATAATCATACTCACCTTTTGAACTAATAAGTTTAGTGAATATTGGAGCTGTTTCAATAGCTAGGAATAATAGAAAAATAAAAATTGATGGTAATGTAGGTAATTCGTTTAAAGCTTCTATTCTTGCCATTAATCCGTCGAAATTTGAAATAATAGGTTGAGTGTTTACTTCAGCTTCCTTTTGTTTTTGAACTAGAGCTGCAATTTCATTTTCTTTTGAATTTACTTTTTCAGAATTACCTTTTTTTAGTTCAGTTAATTCCTTCAATGCAGCGTCGTGTTTTTGTCTTTTTTCTTTATAAACAGGTCCCTTTCCTACTTTTTTAGTTCCTTTTCTTCCTTCTGCTTCGGCAATATAGGTTTCATATAAATTATTTGTTTCCTTTTCTTTTGTTGTTATTTCTTCTTTTAACTCTTGTATTTGTGATTGAAGTCGAGTAATTTCTGGGGTATATTGTTGGGCAATTTGAGTTTTATTATCAAGTGTCATTTGATTTTTCTTTGTTAACAACACTTGATTAATTTCTTTTTCGAATATTTTTAACTCCAAAGGTTTGGAAATGACTACTGCTATAATTATAGCTAACAGTAAACGTGGAAATACCTGAATAAATTCTTGTGATTTTTTGTCTCGTTTTTTGATAGTAGACACAATAAAACGGTCTAGATTAAAAATCAGTAATCCCCAAATGACTCCGAAGAATATTGCGGTATAAACATTATCGAAAACTGTGTATAAAGCATAACTAGCAGCGATAGCAGCCATTAGTGCAGTGAAAAATACAGTGGCACCAATACCAGCATATTTGTTTTGTTCTGCGTTTGAGCAATCCTTTATTAAATCTTGATCAACACCAGAACAAAGGAGGAAAAATCGTTTGATCATAGTTATAAGCTTATACTATAGGAACGACTTCCGGTAAATAATGTTACAAAAAAAGCCTCTTTTATGAGGCTTTTAACATATATTAAATGAGGTTATTATTTTGTAGTGATATATACTGCTCCGTATTTTCCCTCTTTTTTATTTACATATACTTTTTTAATAGTTTGCTTATCTATTTTTAAGTATTCTTGCTTATTAATTTCTTTACCGTTTAAGTATATAATTGGGTCTTTCTCAGTTCCATTATTTGAAATCGACAGGATTTCTTTATTGGATAACTTATCTATTTTGTCAATAATAATTTTTGAATTTTGTTTTTTAATAGTGCTTGGATCGGCTGGTGGTGGCGGAGGTGGTAACTGTCTTTTCTCTTCTGGAGTTAAATCAGCCATTTTTTTAACCACTTTTTTACCATTACTTCCAGTTAGCACCATGTATAGTTCTCCTTTTTTACCCTTAATTACCTTAACATCCTTGTATTTCTTTGAAGCTTTTTGAGGTGGAGGCGGAGGTAGAGGAATATTTGTTTTATCTCCTTTTCTTACTATTGAAAATTTTTTCTCCGCATTTATTATGGTCCCGTTTTTAGTAACTTCCTGCCCCGATTTATTATAATATTTGGTTCCGTTACTGTTGGTGATGAAGAACAATTCTTGATTGTTTACTTTTATACTTCCTTTATTTGGCCTCTGTTTTAGAACTTTCTTTCTTGGTGGCGGAGGCACAGGAATATTTGTTTTATCTCCTTCTCTTACTATTGAAAATTTTTTCTCCGCATTAATAATGTCTCCATTTTTATTTACTTCTTGTCCCCAACGATTATAATATCTTGTTCCTTTACTGTTGGTAATGTAGTATAACTCTTGGTTAGTTACTTTAACCATTCCTTTTTTAGATTTCTCTTTTACCTCAATTTTTACAGGTTTAGGATTTTTTTTGTCCGAATGTTTTTTAACTTTTTTCACCCATTTACGAAATTCCGTTGTTGCTTTTTCTTTTTCTTTTTCTGAAGAATCAGTAGCAGGTGGTGGTGGCGGAATATATAACTTATCTTCTGCCGTTAACTCGTTAGGTAATCTATAATAGAAATCATTTCCTTTTTTAATTTTTAGATAAGGAGCATAAGGACGAGCCGCACGCTGAAGTTTACGTCTGTTCTCTTTAGAAAGTTGGAAATAAATCAAACCTAGGTTGGAATACATCTCATCTAGTTCATTCTTACGTTCAGGTTCGCTTTCAATATAATGTGGCTTTTGCTTTCTTAATCTATCGTATTTTCTTTTTAATTTTCTGTAATCAGAAATCTCTTCGGATTGATCGATAATTATTTCACTAATTTCCTTAGGAGAGTTTTTAGCTGTCTTTTCTGTTTCAATCTTTAGAGATTCAGTATTGTTTTGAGTTAACTCATTTACGTATGCTTTTTTAGAGACTGAGTTTGTAAGACTTTTAGCAATAGGTGGTGTTTCTTTATTTTCTACTTTAAAAGAATTAACTTTTTTCAGGTTTAAATCATTGTTTAAAACTGGATAGTTAACTCTAGTAGCTCTTTCACTTTTCTTTTCTTTATAGACAACTGTCCCATTCTGATTGATATATTGCTTTTTATTCGGTTGTAATGTAAAACCTAATGTTTTCCAAGCGGTATTTTTCAATCCTTTGAAGTACACTTCATTATTTGTGATTTTAATCGTAAAAGCGTATGCACCTTGATCTACATTTGTTTTGTTAGTGAAACCCCAATCAGTGATAGTAAATTCCTTATTCATTGGAATTTTTAGTTTTGCCCAGCGTTTACAATTGTAGCATTTTAAGATTGCTTTATCTTCTTTTTTTTCAATAGAAGCGAGGAAAGTATGCTTCGTGTTATCGTTGTTTTCAAGAGTAAATTTTAAAGCCTCTTTGTTTGATACTTTTTTCTTGATATCTTCCAAAGATGAAATGCTTGTTTCTTCACTCTTTGGAAACTCTAGATTTGAAATATCTGAATCTAAAAGTGGGTTGTTTTTCATTTCATAGCTCTCTACTCTTTCTGCGAAAACATAAATACTTCCTGTTAGCAGTGGTATTACTGCTAGCTTTTTTAGCCAATTATTGACTTTTGATGTTCGTGTGCTCATCATAACTAATCGTTTTTTTGTTAATGAATAATTCAAATTACTGGCCAAGTAATAATCGTTGTTCCAAGTAGCTTTATTTAATAACAAATGCTGATACTCAGAAATATTTTTATGAAGGTGAATCACCTTGTTATCTGCAATAAACTCGTGGTTGAGTTGAATAAGTTTCTTCAAAAAGTAGAATAAAGGATTGAACCAAAATATTATTTTCAATAGTTCAATTACTAATACATCAATTGTATGTCGTTGTGTAACATGTGTCAATTCATGTGTAAGTAACTCTTCTTCTAACTTTTTGTTTGTATATTCTTCTTTATTGATGAAAATGTAATTCCAAAATGTGTGCGGACTGATGAAGTCTTCAACTAAAACAAGCGTAGCATTATTAATCTTGATTTTAGTATGCTGTTTTATCTTTAATATAATTTTAGATAGGTTTACGATGAAACGAATAAAAAAGACTGTTGAAATAGTTAGAGACAAGATTCCAGCAATTGTCCAATAACTAATTTCTTTTTGCTGTTGAAGTATCTCCCCATTTAATAACTCTTCGTCAAAATCAAGTGGAAAATCTAACGTTTCAACTGGTATGTAAATATTAATTACATAAAGAGGAGCTAAAAATGAAAATAGAATAATTCCCAATAAATATGCACGATTGAATTGATGCATTTTTTCTTTTTCTAATACAAGCTTGTAAAATACAAGTAAGAGTAGTAGGCAAATTGACGATTTAATTAAATAAGCAATCATTTCTTTTGTTCTTTAATTTGATTGTCAATAATCTTACGTAATTCTTCAAGTTCAATTACAGATAAATCTGTCTCTTTTGTGAAGAAAGAAGCAAATTGGCTTGCAGAATCGTTGAAGAAATTTTTAATTAAGCCATTTACATGTTTAGAGAAATAATCTGATTTTTTAACTAATGGATAATATTCTCTTGACTTTCCATACAACTTGTAGTCAATAAAACCTTTATCTCGCATTCTTTTTAAAAGAGTTGCGACAGTCGTTGTTGCTGGTTTTGGTTCTGGAAATTCTGAAAGGATATCTTTCATAAAACCTTTCTTTAGTTTCCATAATAATTGCATTAATTGTTCTTCGGTTTTACTTAACTGCATTTCTACATTGTTAGAATTATCTCTACAAATGTAGAAATAAAAATTTAATTCTACAACTGTAGAGTAAAAAATATAGAATATAATTTCTAGTCTATACTGATTTAAACTTAATTAGGAGTCTCTTTAACCCAAGTGAAGGGTCGATTTATAAGTGGAAATTCTTTTAAATTTATGGCTTTTAGATGAATCGAGAGTGTGTCTCCGTAGAAGGTTCCTTCTAATGATAAATTATTATTATTTCTAAAAGTTTTAAATGGGGAGTGGTCTACGCTATCTATTCTTCTGAAGATATCCAATTCATGTTTGATGCTATCATATTCTGCATTATACCATTTTGATTTATTGTTCATTAATTTAATTGAAGCAATACCTTTTTTGTCAAAAATTAGATATCGCCATCTGGTGGAATCTGTTAAAATTGGAGGTTTATTTTCTCCATTTATTTCAAAATTTGAGACTTCCCAAATACCATATAATTCAGACTTTTCTCTTTTATCACCAAATTTCCTTTCGCTTGTGTAGCCTTGATAGGTCATGGTTGAAAGAAAAATAATAACCATTACTAATTTAAACCAGAAAATAAGTTTATGATATTCTTTAGAATTTATAGGATGATAAAATTTATAATCCTCAACACTTCGATTTCTCACAAAAACACGCCATACTCGCTTAAAGTCTGTAAGGAAAATTAATGTTGCCATTAAGAATAAATGAATTGAGAATTGTTTTACGGGAATATCATAAAATAAATTAAGTAAGACTATTTGAAACATTACCATCATGGTAAGAATACTACCAATGGTTTGTGTTCTTCTTGGAATAAGTAATAAACCACACAATACTTCTATTAATCCAGTAAATAAATTAAAACCCTCACTATGTCCCATATAAGTCCAAGCTAATCCCATGGGAGAAAATTTACCTAAAGGTTGCAAAAGTTGTGTAAGGTTAGGTGCCGGAAATTGTGTTTTGTATACTTTGGCAAATCCGTAAGCGAGCATAAATATTACTAGTACTATTCTAATGAAAACTATAAACCAATAAGAAAGTTTATTATATGATTTTCGATTACGATCTAAAAATGACCAGAAGATTGTTCCTAGAATTGTAAAAATAATCTGAACAAAAATACTAATATAAGCCATTGTAGTATCACCACTTCCTGTCGGGAAATATTCTAGTCGACCTTCTGATTTTAAGATGTTTTTTCCTACCCAAGCAAAAAAATCTTCAAAGAAAAATCTACCTGTAAATAAGAATAAAATATAAAAGGAGAAGTATAAAAAAATAAAACGAAAAATAACTTTAGAGGAAACAGACCATTGCTCTCTATATTCTTGAGAAAGTAACATTAGTTTAATTAATTATTTGGTTTACTATTTGTTCGACGAATTAAATAAACTAATGTTACTCTATTTATAATTAGGTGTTTTAATTATTCTTTTTGAATTCAATGTATGCATCTTGAGCTTTTATAATATTATTAAAGTATTCCTTTAAATAATGGTATTCTACATTTGTGTAAATCGCTTTCTTTAAGCTATACTTCATAAAAATTATAATATCCTTGTCGGTTCTGTTGACTTTATAAATTAAGTTACCTCCATTGTTTGGTAAGCTTAATGTTTTGTCAGGAGGCATTTGAGAAACAGTATATCCTTTAGGTATATTAATTCTAATAGAAAACGATTCTGACCATGAGAAACCAAAATCAACTGGGTAATTTCGTTCCTTTAATTTAAATGGATTTTTGCTGTTTTTTTCAATAATGAAAGGGTTTAACCGAATATTATTATCGTCGAGAGTAAAATCGGGAACGCCAATTTTATAAGCAGTTTTAATAATGTCTTTTTCATCTGAAACTACTTCAAATTCGGCTACTTCAATTAAAGGATTCTCAGTTTCAAATTCCTCTAAATACTCCTCTTCTGACTTGTTTTTCAACATTCTTCGCTTTCTCAAGGCATTATAACCTCTTTCCGTAGAAATTATATCTCCTTGCATTTCGCCATCTTCATTAAAATTTAATGAGATGTTATGGCGAATTGAGGATCTATATTTAGGCTTAAGAAGTTCCCAATAACTTCCTTTTTTAAAATCAAAAACTCTAACTTCTCCATTTAAACATGCGAAAGGAAATTCACCAAAAGCTAAATTTTTATCACTTGCATCCAAAAAATAAGTATTTCCATCAACAATCACTTTTACTAGGTAGTAATTGAATTGCTTCACAGATGGATGAAGTTTAGTGAGGATACCGTTATTTCTTGTTGATAAAGCTGTGATGTAACTTTCAATATTTGCGGCTTGGAGTGCGTTGTATAAAACTAAGTTGATACCATCTACACCTCCTGTATTGTTTTTATAAATTTCTTTAACTCTAATCGTTTTTGTTCGGTACTTTTTATTCCACGTAAGTTTATTTTGAATGAATTCGTATATGTCTTTTGCTTTATCAGTTTCAGATAAAGCGCTAAGTAATTTTTTAGGTAGGTTCCTTTTGAAATAGTTCTTTTTAGAAGTTTGTGCATCCAAAAAGTTTTTACGGATAGTTTGATCGGCATCTTTCCAGGTTTTAGTATATTTTCTAATAACACCATTTGTTTGTGTAAAGGAAATTGGTTCAAAAATAAGTTTGGCTTTAAAGTTTTCCTCTGAAACCATGAAGTTTTCTTTTTTAAACGCAGGTATATGATCCATTCCGTACTCCATGATAGAACAATCGGCATCTCCTAAACCACCCACAGTAATACAGCCACTTTTTATGTAGGATTTATTTCGATCTAATTTTTGAGAAGAACGAATTCTGATATTGTATCTCCAGTTCCCTGGGAAAGATGAGGTGAAATCACTTTTTAACTTTGGAATATCCCATTGAAATTTCCAATCATCGATTTGACTATAAGGAGAGAAAATACTATAACTATATTCGATTACTGATCCTTCTTTTATATTAGGAAGCGTAAAGGTAGTTCGTCGCCAGTTTTCGGAAAGTTGTGTTTTAAAAACTTGACTACTTAACAAGTATATTTTTGTTCTTTTACCGTCTTCAAGATTATATGTAACAGCTTCAATATACCGAACTTCTTCTTTAAGATAGAGATCAATTTCTATGGTAGCTCTTTCGAATTCAGCTTTATTAAAAATTTTTATTCTTCGATAAATGTCTCTCCTGAAATCAAAATTGTTTTGATCATCAACATATGAATATCCTTTTTCCTCGAGAACTAAAGCTCCTGCTGAAGAATCTTTCTCATAGTAGGTCATTTTTAATTCCTCATTTTTAATCTGACCTAATTTTGGAGTTTTAGAATTTCTTTGACCGTAAATAGAAATACTACTTATTGTTAAAATAAGTAGTATTAAATATGATTTGTTCATTAGTGTTTTATCCTTTAACTAAGACAATTTTTTCAGTTTGCTTTGCAACTACTTTTGAGTAAAACTCTTTTAGACTACTATAGTAGTTTGGAGCAATTACAGGAGTGTTGATTTGAATAATAGAACTTACATTAATAGTGTTTCCGTTTTTAGAAACTTTAAACTTAAAGAAGCCTAAGTTTTCTGGGAGTCCAATGGCAAATTGCTCTGGTAAAAATTCTGGTTTGTATCCTTCTGGTAATTGAATTGATACATTATTTGTTTCTTTCCAAGCAGATCCATAATCTACAGGGAATGTTCTTTCTTCTGATTTAAATGGATTTGTTCGCTCAGTGAAAAATAATAATGGATTAATTAATAGTTTTCCATTTATTCCTTCTACTAAATCGTCAGAGTTGAACTTAATCATTTTGTTATATGATTTAAAAGGATTCTCTTTATTATTTACTCTGAAGTTTTCTATTTCAATATTATAACGTTCTTCTAAATTAGTAATAACATCTTCTTCTTTTAGATGATTATATCTAATTCTTCCTAACATTGCATTTAAATAGTCTTCTTTTGTTCTAAGTAATCCTGTAACAGAACCTTCTGAATCTAATTTTACTTTTAGAGTATTTGTTTCTGCAGAATGTTTTGGAGAGTTTAAGTTAATCCATTCAGAGTATCCTTCTTTTGTAACTTTACGCCCGTTCCAGTTCAGCGCCCTCATAGGTAGTACATTTGGCATTGAATATTTCTCTGTTGCGTCAAGTAACATTGTTTTACCGTCAGTAAATTCAACATAGCAAACTACATAATTGAAACCATCGAAAGTTGGATATAATGGAATTCCGTGATTTCTAGTACTTACTAATACTGGATTTGCACCTAGTCCCGCTTCTCTTAACATTGCTGTCAGAATTAAATTGATATCAGCAGCATTTCCAGCACCGTTCTTGTATGCTTTCTTAGTACCCTCGTCTGAGTATTTTCCGTTGTAGTTATTCCATTTGATTTTACTTTTAACAAATTCGAAAATGGCTAACGTTTTTTGTACATCACCTTTAGCGGTAGTTAAAATGTTGGCTAAATCATCTCTAAAATATTTTGTTTTCTCCAATTCATCACCAAATCTTTTTGAGTCATAGATTTTTTTACTAACATTTTCCCAAGTATTAGTGAAGGTTTTAATTTGAGAATTTGGATATTTTATGACTGATAGCTCATATTTAATACCTCCATAGTAGTTATTAATGTTAGATATATAAGGCTCTCTAGAGTCCAAAGCAGGAATGTAATTTGCATTATATTCATCAACATTATATTTTAAATCGATATTTTGATTTTCAACTTCAGATGAAGTTGTAGAACCTACAGCCGTTCTAGTGTTAGTTCTTACTCTTTGAGAAAAAGAAATTCTTCCTTCTTTAACGCTAGTCTTTGGAGATATTCCAAAGTAACCTTTACTGATTTTGTTAAAGACGAACCATTCCGGTATTTCTACCTTAACTTGTAATTTTTTTACAGGAATACTGTATTGAAATTTTAGGTCATCAATATTAGTTCGGTATGGAGAAGTGTGTTTGTATTGTAAATCAATAATAGCTCCCTCTTGAATGTTAGGCATTGTGATTTTTTTTACACTTCTGTATTTACTTAACTTTTCATCAAAAATACTTTGACTAGTTAATTTAGTTTTAGAAACTTTTTGGTTCTCATCTAAATTGAAAGTATAGCCTTTGATTGAAGTAATTTTTTCTTTTTCACCTGATTCAGGTTTATAATAAACCAGGTTAAAATTAGCATTATCAAATCCTTCTTTATTATAAATTTTAACACGAAGGTGATATTCATTTACAATTTGAAAGCCTTTGTTCTTGTTAAATCTGTAAAAGGTTTTTCTTTCTTTAAATAAGTAAGCTGCATTTGCTGTTGAGTCTTTCGGATAAAATTTTTCTTGTAAGTATTCTTTAGAAATTTTTCCGAATTTAATTTCTTGTGAATTACCAATAATGGTAAAAATAAATGTAAGGGCATAAATAATTTTCTTCATAGTTTTTGTATTATAATTTTTGTAGTGCAATTCTTAAACCTTCTTGTTTTGCAATACGTTTTCTAAATTTTCGATATAATTTATAATCTTCTTTTGGAAATGTACCTTCCTTAATTAAGAGAGTTTTATTGTAGCTTATAGTTTTATCATCTATTTTTTTTATTTCCATAGTGTAACTACCGAACTTATTCGTTAGTTCATATTTTTCAGGAAGATAGCCTATTTTATATCCTTCAGGAATTGTAATTGTATATTGATCAACATCTTTATATCCTCTATTAATTCTTAAAGGATGATTTCTAGTTCTGTACCTTTTTGGAACAAACGAGTTTTTATTGAATACATTAACTCTTAGTAAGAGTTCGTTTCCTGTTAAACTTGCATAATCTGCAATCGTGGCCTTAATTTCCTCTTTAAGAAAAACTTTATTTTTATCATTAATAACGTTGGCATCTTTAATTTCTAGGTTGTTGTTGTAAGACCAAAGGTTTGATTTATAATATTTAATTAAATCTTCAGTGGAATAACTATCAATGAAAACTCTATTATCATATTGAATACCTTTTGATTTCATATGTACATCAGCAGTTATTGATCCTTTGCTATCTAAGGTAATCTTAGCGTTACAATTTTGAATATTTTGTTCGTTAAGATACGATGGTGTTTTTTTTATAATTCCACCTTCAGGAGTTATAACCAAGGCGTTTCTATCATCTGTAAAATCCCCTAAAAAACCGAATGGTTTCGTTTGACTTGTACACTCTAACCATATGTCGTTTCCATTATTAGGAATATTTAAAATTACATGATTTCCTTGCATGCAAGAGAAGTCTTCTATGACATCCTTTTTTTCAGAGCCAGCCCAAATAACAGAATAATGAGATTTTACATCAACTGCATCTAGTAAGGCTTTTGTATAATTGGTTAATCCTTTACAATCACCATATCCCATTTTGTGAACCTCATCTGCTGGAATTGGTTTCCATCCACCTATTCCTTCTTGAACACTTATGTATCGAGTTCTATTTTGCATGAAATCATAAACAATTTTAGCTTTTTCAATATCATTTTCCGCACCATTAACTTTTCGTTGAATTAGACTTTTTACTGATTCAGATAAAATATCATTTCCATTTTTTAAATTTTCATACCGCCACTTCCCGAATTCTTTCCAATTCGTTGCACTTCCTTTGATTCCTTTTAAGCTGAAGTCATTTAAAGCAACAATTAAACTTGGAACAAGTTCTGAAATGCTTACAGTATTGTTTTCATATTCAAATGCAGGGATGTTTTTTGCAATGTAATGAATGTCATTATCTGACATTTTTTTTATATCATACCCTTTGAAGTTATGTTCTCTAATACGAGTTTCAATCTTTTCTGGATTGATTATTTTGTATTCACTGTTTTGCACCGATAAATAATAAGAGTTTATTGGGTACCACTTTGGAATAAAACCTGTAGAAGAGGTTTTATATTCAGCTTCAAATACAACGGTGTAAGGATATTCAGTTGGAGTGTATTCAATGTATTTTACTCTTGAGTCAGAGTAAAGAGTTCCTCCGTCAACAGCGCTTACATCGGTAAATTTACTTTTGGTGTATTTTTTAATTTCTTTACCAAAAGCGTTATAAACTTTAGCAGATAAATTTATAATTTTTGTGTCATTATCGTAATTCGCAAAAGCGTCTACATGTTTATTTCCAAGTTTGTTTAAAACAGTTGTAATTCGTCTTTCTTTGATAGTCATTTTGTCAACTGCATCAATTGTTATCTCGGTGTAATTGTCTCGAATTACGGCATTAGCATCTTTCTTTAATTCTGGAGAAAGTGTTAAATACATTAAACTGGTATCTTGTGCAAACGAAACAGAAAAACACGCCAAAAGACATACTGATAAAAAAGCAATTTTATTTCTCATAGTATAAATTTTGACGCAAATTTATAAAAAAAATTAAAATGGGCTAGAAGTACATGAAAATCAGTCAATATTCTCTTAGATTTGTGTGATAAACTGAAGAATAATGAGGTTCACTCAAATTTGTACTGTAGTTATATTTTTTATGGTCAATTCAATTTCTGGTCAATATAAATTTGAGAAGGAACGAAGAATTAAGGCCCACGAAGTTCCTTTTAAAGCAATTGAATTTGTGGGTAAAGTTAACTTTAAGAAAAAGATTAAATGGTATTTAGAGGAGAGTCAAGATGGAAAAACATTCGAAGCTAAAGTGTGTTTTAATGGAAGAAAGCACAGTTTAGAATTTGATCAACTAGGGAATATTTTAGATGTGGAGATTGAAACAAAACTTTTTAAAATTGAAAAAGAAACGCAGAATAAGATTAATTCAACTTTGAAAAAACGCTTTCGAAAATTTAAGATTAGAAAAATTCAATTACAATATAAAAGAGAGTTAGAAAACCTTACCAATTGTATAAAGAAAGAATGTTCTGTAAAACCTAATTATGAAATTGTATTAAAGGGTAAAACGGACTCTTCATATAAACTTTACGAATTATTAATTGATGAAAAGGGAGGAAGGATATTGAAAGAGTTAAAATTTACTCCAGACAACTTCGACAATTTACAATTTTAGACAGGTGAAAAAAATCTTTATAATTATTTTATTGCTAATAGTATTAAGTTTAAAGGCTCAAAGTACTTTCTCTTTTGGATGGCTTCCAAAAGTAACTTTTTCTAATAGAATATCTAGCTCTATCAAATGGGTTAATAGTATTGAAGCTCGTGAAGATTTATACAAGGATACATTTATGTTTTCTCATCACTTAGTAGATGTTTCTTCAATTATTTCAATAAAAACAAATGTGTATCAGTCATTTAATTTGGGCTATATAATTCGTATTGAGGGAGACGAAATAATTCATCGATTATTACAGCACTTTAATATGGTACAAAATTTAGATGGTTTGAAAATCGGTCATCGTTTAGGAATGGAACAATTTTTTCAGAATACTGTGAAACCTCAATATAGAACAAGATATAGAGCTACTTTTGAAAAACCTCTGAAAGGTTTAAAAGTAGATGTTAAAGAATGGTATTTAAAAATTTCAAATGAATATCTATATCAGTTTAATGAGAAGGATTTAGAAGCTAGGATTAGTCCATATCTCGGATATAAACTAAGCAAAAGAGATAAAATAGAAATTGGTTTGGATTATCGTTTGGGTTCACTTTTAGAGTTAGAAAAGAAAAATAATCTTTGGTTTCGAACCACTTGGTATATATCGATATAAAAAGGCACCATAATCTGGTGCCTTTTGATTATTATTTACTTAATTCAGCAAAGTATTTGTAGAAAAATGGAATGGTTTCAATTCCTTTTAAATAATTCCAGACACCAAAATGTTCGTTTGGAGAATGAATAGCGTCTGAGTTTAACCCGAATCCCATTAAAATAGTTTTGCTATTTAACTCTTGTTCGAACAATGCTACAATTGGAATACTTCCACCACTTCTTTGTGGAATAGGAGTAACACCAAATGTTTCTTGATAAGCCTTACTCGCTGCTTGATATCCAATATTGTCAATAGGAGTTACATATCCTTGTCCACCGTGATGCGGAGTAACTTTAACTTTTACACCTGCTGGAGCAATATTTTCAAAATGAGATTTAAATAACTGAGTAATTTCTTCCCAATTTTGATTAGGAACTAATCTCATAGAGATTTTAGCATATGCTTTTGAAGCAATTACAGTTTTAGCCCCTTCGCCTGTGTATCCTCCCCAAATCCCATTAACATCCAAGGTAGGTCTAATTGAATTACGTTCATTAGTTGTGTAATCTTTTTCACCATAAACAGCATCTATATCTAAAGCATTCCTATACTCTTCTAAAGAAAAAGGAGCTTTAGCCATTTCATTTCTTTCATCACGTGAAAGTTCTTCAACCTTATCATAAAATCCAGGAATTGTAATATGATTGTTTTCATCATGTAATGAAGCAATCATTTTTGAGAGAATATTAATAGGGTTTGCCACTGCACCTCCATATAAACCAGAATGTAAATCTCTATTCGGTCCTGTTATTTCAACTTCAACATAACTTAAACCTCGAAGACCAGTAGTAATTGAAGGGATATCCTTAGCAATCATCCCTGTATCTGAAATCAATATTACATCATTTGCTAATTTTTCGGTGTTTCTTGGAACAAACCATGCTAAGCTTTCAGAGCCAACTTCTTCTTCACCCTCAATCATGAATTTAACATTACAAGGAAGATTTCCTTGAGAAGTCATGTATTCTAATGCTTTTACATGCATATACATTTGTCCTTTGTCATCACAAGCTCCACGGGCAAAAATCGCTCCTTCTGGATGAATGTCAGTTTTTTTTATAATAGGACTGAAAGGAGGTGAATCCCATAAATCAATTGGATCTGCCGGTTGAACATCGTAATGTCCGTATACTAAAACTGTCGGAAGACTTTCATTAATAATTCTTTCCCCGTAAACAATAGGGTATCCTGGGGTTTCGCACAATTCAACTTTATCACATCCTGCTTTTTTTAAAGATTCCATGATTGCGTCAGCAGTATTTAAAACATCTTGAGAATAAGCCGTGTCTGCACTTATAGAAGGAATCGTCAATAAATCAATAAGTTCTTGAATAAATCTGTCTTTATGTGTTGATATATATTCTTTAATGGTTTGCATTGTAAATATTTATTTCAGGCTAAGTTAATTCATTTTTAAAGAAATTTATGTTTCAATTTCTAAGTGAATAAAAAAAATAACACAAAATGTATATTTCCGTTTGTGTTTTGAATTCTTTATGTATATTTGCAGACCAAATTTAAGCAATGCGGGTGTGGTGGAATTGGTAGACACGCTAGACTTAGGATCTAGTGCCGCAAGGCGTGGGGGTTCGACTCCCTTCACCCGTACTATAAAATGCAACAAACTATTAATTGGTTCGTTGCATTTTTTTATACTACAGTTAGTGAGTGATTACTTTAATTTTTATTCTATTTTTAATTAGTAAAAAAACCTCTACAATTAATTTCTTGAATTGTAATTTTAAAGTTGAGTACATAGCTTAATTATAATAAAATTGTACAAGTGCGGTTTTATTTTTTTTGAGTTAGAAACCTATCTACTAGTCAAGTTCAAAATTAATTAGATGCAAGAAGACGACTGAGATAGTTGCTTATTATGAGTTTGTTTAAAAAAATCTATTCTTTTAACATTTAAAAATATATCTTGTAATTATCAAAATATTATAGTACTTTCCTTTAAACAATCTATATTAACTATGAATTACAAAAATGCACTTAAAATAGTTGTTAGCTCTTTTTTAATAATTATATCGTTGAATTCCTGTTCTCTTTACACGACTAATTCCTCAGACCACGGACAAGGTTTTCATGGAGGTAATAGCTCATATCCAGATGGATGGCAATGGAATCAAGGTAATTATTATTACCAAGGAGCATGGCATAGTAGATTACCATATAATTACTACGGTTCCTATTTCCATAATGGTACTTGGAGAACTGCTCATGGAAATTCAAATAATAATCAAGGAAGTTATCCGCCTAATTGGCAATATAATAGAGGGAAATATTACTATTACAGAGGTTGGCACAGCAGATTACCAAGTAATTATAGAGGAACCTATTTTTATAACGGAGCATGGCATACTGCGCATGGAAACTCTAATAATGGTAATCACGGATCTTTTCCTTCGGGTTGGCAATGGAATCAAGGAAAGTACTATTATCAGGGAGGTTGGCATAGTAGACTTCCGAGTAATTATAGTGGTTCTTATTTCCATAATGGCTCATGGCATACTGCTCATGGAAACTCTAACAACAACAATAATGGATTTCCTAACGGTTGGCAGTCAAATCAAGGAAGATATTATTATAATGGTGGTTGGCATAGTAGGTTACCGAGTAATTTTAATGGAAGATACTTTCACAATGGTTCTTGGCATACTGCTCACTGGCATTCGGGTTCAGGAGGATCAGGTTTTAACGGTGGGAGTAAACAATCTCGCGGTAGTGTCAAAAAATCTAATTAAGATTATGGAGATATAAATACTGAAGGTGACATAATTTCTTATTTTGAGTTATGATGTTTTTGAAAGTCAATTTATAATCTAATCAATTGGTTGTTTTGCAATTTACTTAGGTATGGTGATTTTATTGATAGTCCCATTTAGATCGTCAAGCTTATTATATAATTAATCACAAAAGCAACTATATGATGACTTCAACGATTGATTTGTTTCATAAAATTAATTCAATTTGAGCTCATTTGTTTATTTGTGTTTAATTTGAACTAAACAAGATTATTAATATTAAACGTACTCTTTTATTAATTACTAATTTTTGAATAAGTATTATAAATGTCCTTGTTTTAATTTGCATGAATTTAAAGATGTACTTTCTATGTGGATAGTTTATTAATATAGTTCTAAGTGTAAGAACTAATAGTATTAACTTTAAGGCTAATTCTATTGATTTTCTGTAGACTTATTGAATTAACTTTGTTGATGTTTCTGCTTATGGATCAGATTTATTTAGGTGTTTTTTAGACCTACACAAGCATAAGAATAAAACAAAATTCTTATACTAACAATATGCGAACAACGAAATTGATTTACTTTTATGGATAATTTAAGTAATTATTAAATTAATAATAATCAAATTTATATTTATATAATTTTTTTAGTTAATTCTAGTATTAAATAGAATGAAAGAAATAAAGTATCATGGGGATGTAGAGAAGTATCGTAATATTGATTTATCTAATTTTTTTAATGCTATTTCATATGATTTTAAGACAGTTGCGTCTTTAATACTCTCATCTACAGACTTTTTACTGGAGTCAGCTGATAAGAATAATGCAAAAGAGCTTCATTTAATTCGAGATAATTCTAAGTTACTTCTTAAAATGATTAATCATTTAATAGACTTGCGAAAATTGTATAATGATGAACTTGAGTTAAAAATTTCGAAAACAAATATTGTCGATTTCGTAAAAGAAATTTTCAGTGAATTAAAAAGTACTGCGGCTAAGAAAAAGATTGACTTTATTTTTACTGATAATGAGATAGATAGCTGTGTTTTTATTGATAGAGATTTAATTTATAAAGGAATATATAATTTACTCATAAATGCGATAAAGTTGACAACTTTTGAAGGAGTCATACAAATTTCAATAAAAGAAGATTTGAATTTCGTTTTTATAAGCGTAGAGGATTCTGGGATAGCAATCTCCGAAGTTGATTTAAACCAAATATTTTTACCCTTGTACCAGCAAAGTAGTTATAATAAAACTACTTCAGGAGTTGGGTTGTATTTAACAGAACAATATGTTAAACTTCATAAAGGAGAAGTCAAAGTACAAGCTGGTGAGCAAAAAGGAATTATTTTTTCAATAAAATTACCAAAAGGGGAAACACATTTCAACAAAAATCAGTTAATAATTACTGAAGACTTAAGAGCTGACGATATTTTCAAAGAAAATGAAGAATCAAAAAGTCAAATAGAAGACAAACTTGAAGTAAATACTAGAGATATTGTTTTATTGATAGAAGATAATGATGACCTAAGATTCTTTCTGAAAAGTAAACTGAAGAAAAACTACAATGTGTTTGAGTCAGATGGAATTTCGGTAGAGAATATGGTTTTAGAAATTGTTCCGGATATAATTATTAGCGATTTAAATTTACCAGATAAAAATGGCTTTGAAATTTGTGAGTTTATTAAAAATGATGAAAGAACTTCACATATTCCAATTATTATGTTGACTTCCTTAAATACTGATGAGGCTCATCTAAAAGGACTGAAATCTGGAGTTGATATGTTCTTAACCAAACCTTTCAATCTTTCTGTTTTATCACAATCAGTGGAAACATTACTAAATAATAGAAGGCAACTTCAAAAATACTTTTCTCAGTTAAATTCTAATGAATCAAATCAGAATGTTGTAAAAGAAAAGGACAAAGCGTCAGATAAGCAAGTTGTATTTGTCAATAAAATAAACAAGTTAATTAATGCTAATCTCGATGATTCAAGTTTTTCTGTTGAAATTTTAGCAGATGAGTTACATATATCTCGCGTACAGTTATACAGGAAAACGAAAGCCTTACTTGGAATAACTATAAGCGATTATATTCAAAACATAAGATTAGAAAAAAGTAAGGTATTTTTGTCTGAAAATAGAGACTTATCAATTGCTGATATTGCTTACTCTGTTGGTTTTTCATCTCCAAATTATTTCTCTACTGCATTCAAAAATAAGTTTGGAAAAACTCCAAATGAGTTTAAAAGATCATAGGTTCTAAAGTTTTATTGATGTAACTTAATTGAATTAAAATCTGTTAAGATATTGATTTTCAAGAGTTAAAATGGTTTTTTTATTTGTAACAATTTTGAAAGGGAAAAAGACTCTATCTATATAATTTTAAAATGTCTTTTGGGGTTTATTGAAATACTAGTGAAGATTTTTTAGGGGATTATATATTCTTCATTATATTTTACGAAAGATTTTAAAGTGCGATGTGAATAAATCGCACTTTTTTTATTTCTTAAAAGTAATTCATAAAAAAACAACAAAGCATAACTGCCTTGTTGTTCTAGTTATTTAAATCTTAATTTGCGCATAAAACTTCATCCCCCAATGTAATTTTAATGCATATTTTACTCTTAAGATTCTCATTTTTTACAAGCGCGAAATTATAGTCTATTAATGTATAGTAGTTTCAAATTTGTTTCAAAAACTCTTTTAAGATAAGTTTTTGCTACTGTGTGTTTTATGGGGATTTCTTATAATTATGTTACATTTTACAGAACAGGAATAGTAAAATGAAATGTTGTTCCGATGGCTTTTTCAGATTCAAGCCAAATTTTACCTCCAATAGATTCTACGATTTTTTTACAATATGCTAAACCTATTCCAGTGCCATCATAATGTTCTTTTGAATGAAGTCTTTTAAAAATTACAAATATTCGCTCTCTATGTTCTTCTGCTATGCCAATGCCATTATCTGAAATCGAAAACTTCCAATAAAATGAATGGTTGTTATCAGGTGAAATCTTTTGATAAGAGATATTGATAACAGGATCTGTATCAGGTTTTTTGAACTTAATAGCGTTATTAATTAAATTTTGAAACAATAATCGTAGTTCAATTGTAGAACCTTTAATAATCGGTAATTCTACTTTATTTATCGTAGCATTATTTCTTGATATAAGACTCGATAAATCTGTTTCTATATCTGAAATAAGTTGGTTACAATTAATTAAATCCGCAGTTGATTCTGAATTTCCGAGTTTAAAGTAACCTAGTAATGCATCAATAAATTGCAATCCACGATTACTAGCTCTGGTTATAAAGCTTACAAACGTACTAGCATCTTCACTTAGTTCTTCTTTATGATTTTCTTCTAATTCGTTAGCAAAACTAAAAATAGAAGCTAAAGGTTCCTTCAAATCATGACTTGTAATATGAGCAAATTGCTCTAATTCTTTGTTTTTAGCTGCCAATTGGACTGCCTGTTTATGAATTTGATTGTTCTTTATCGCGAGCTGTTTGTTAAATTGTTTTAATGTATCGTAACTTCTATAAATTAAAAAGCTAATTAATAAGATAAATCCAACTAGAACTATGAGAAGATAATTGATTGTTTTTTGAGTGTTTAATTTATGATCTTTCTCTTTTAATATGGTTTCTTTAAGGTCAATGTCTTCTGATTGTTCAACTAATTTTTTGCGTTGTTCCTTTATCTTACGGTTAATTAAATGAATGTTTTTTTCTTGTTTTTGTATCGACCCTAATTGTTTTTGTATTCGTTTCTCAAGTTTCTTTTCAATCAGTAACTTTTCTTTATACTTTTTCTTTTGAAACTCATTTTCATCAAAAAGCTTTTCAATTTCTTCTGTTTGTTCTTGGATAGATTCATCCTTAACAGTAAGTTCTTTTTTCTGAACTTTAATGGTTTGTTGTTGAGATTGAATTTTTCGTTCTTTATTTACAATAACCTCCTTTTGTTTTGAGGTTGTCTCTTCTGCTTTCGTTAATTCGTTTTCGGTCGTCTTGTACAGTTGTTTCCATTTTTCCGAAGATGATATTGCAAATTTTTTTAATGAAGGGGCAATTTTAAAATTTTCTTTAGAAAGTAATTGCTCATTTATTTCGTAAGAAAAAGAATTGTTAACGCTCATGATGTTAATCATTGAGGTATTATAACCATAATCTTCGGTAACTAATAGAATATTTTTATTTGAGATTTTTTGAAGAAGATAAAGAATGTCGTAATTAAATTTTCGGTTTACAAAAACTAGTTGAACATTTTTAATGTCTTTAATAGAAGAGAACTGTTTAACTTTAACAGATTTGTTTTTAATTTTTCTCCATTTTGATAGGTCTTTTAAGTTTGAGTAAACCTGATCTTTCCCTAAAATACCAATGGTAAAATCACTATTAAAATTTTTTACCCAACCAATTTGTTCGGCAAAATTAAATATAAACAAAGCTCTTTGTCTTCTTTTTACCTCTTCCGATTGAGTGAAAGAATTTATGGTGTGTAAAAGGGCGATTAGTGCAAAAAATAGAAGCTTTGTTCTTACTTGTGTCATAATTTGAAATCTAAACGTAAAAAGTAGTGAGCTCCTTGTACTCCAAATTGTTGAACTCGCCTACTATACGTAAAATTACCCTGGCTTGTATTTGCGGAATGTTTGTGTTTATCTGGTAATATATTGAAAACATTATTTGCACCAAAACTAAGGTTTATCCAATTTTTGAATTTATAGCTTATAGATAAGTCTGTCAAAACTTTAGGAGTAAAAGTTTGATCTCTAGATTCTATATTTCCTGTAAATTCATTTAGTACCCAGTTATTTTGATCACCATCATTCGGATGTATATAAGTAACCTTACCAAAATACGTGTTACGAATTTGAAAACCAAAATTACGCCAGTCGTAAGAGAAAAATGAGTTTATTTTAAAGTTAGGTTGAGCTGATTCTATACGTGCGACTTCTTCACGATTGAAAATAGCATTTTCATTAATGCCTCCTATTTGTCCACTTTCTATGTTGATTCTATCTACTTTAGTGTTGTTAAAGTTTGCAGCTAATGATGCATACAATTCTCCTTCCCCTATTTTATCTCTAAAATTAATCACTGCATCAATACCTTCTGTACTAGAGTCTATTGCATTAGTTAAGAATTGAGCTGAACTTACATTAAATGGTTCGAGTATGGTTTCAAAACCATCTTCTAGCCTTGCCGATAAAACAATTCTATCTTTAATAGAAACCTTATAAACGTCTAAAGAAAAGGTAAACGTATTATCAATTTTACCACTAACTCCTAAGCTAAAATGATTGGATAATTCAGGTTTTAAATCATCTAGTTCAAAAGCATCATTAACAATAGCACTTTCGCTATTAAAAGTTCCAACTTCTTTAATTTCACCATCGATAAATTGATTACTGACATTTTGAAAATATACCTGATGAAGTGAAGGCGCTCTAAATCCTGTTGAGAAACTAGCACGAGCACTTAAGTTGTTAGAAAAGCTATATCGCGAAGCAAGTTTCCATATAGTTTGCCCAGAGAAATCATTATAAAATTCATAACGCACAGCGGTTTTAAGAAGTAAAGCTTCGGTTGGATTTAATTCGACATCCAAATAAGCAGCAGCATTTGTTCTAAATCTACTTAATGCATTTTCTGGTCTAATTCCAGGAAATACTTGGGCGCCAGGAATTCTTGGCTGTTCCATTCCGTTATTATCAATATATGTACTTCCACCATCAATATAGGAAGCTTCTTCACCAGCAATAATTTGATAATTTTCAAGTCTCAATTCTCCTCCAATTGCAAGATTCAATCCTTTTAAATAATCATAGTTTTTTGTTAAATCTAAATTTGTAGTACTCAACTGATATCTAAATCCACCAGAATTAAAAGCTCTCGGAGATGAAATGCCTAATGAAGCATTATTTGAGTTTTCAACATTGAAACCTATAGTGTTAATTCCTAAAGATTGACTAAAATCAATATTCCAATCATTCTTAACTCCTGTTATTCCAGCAGTCATGGCATCATCTCGAATATCAGTTAAGATCTTTGGAGAGAATCCATTTGGATTTAACTCGAGTACAACCCTGTCTTCATCTTTTGGAAAACGGTAAAAACCTCTTGAATTTCCTTGGCGATTATTTCGACCTCCATTGAAATAAAATTTTGTCTTTTCACTTATAGGAAGTTCACCATTAAAGAAAAAACTAAGATTTTGTGTTCCTGCATTACCAATTTCCATTACTCTGCGATCAGTAAATCCTGTTAAATTAAAAAAGTTATTCTGATTAATCAATTGAGAGTCTACACTAGGATCATTATTATATACTTCACCAGTATACTTTCCTGCTCTATTGGTAGCTTCTCTTCGTCTATACTCCGCGGTAATATTTAAAAACCCTTTCTCTCCTATTTCTAATCCTAAATTCGCTCCAAAATATCGTGTTTTTCCGTCTCCAGCATCGTTAGTACCAACTTGACCATCTAAATTAATAACTTCAGTTTGTTGTTTAAGAATGATATTAATCACCCCAGCAATTGCATCGGAACCATACTGAGAAGTGGCGCCATCTCTCAAAATTTCAATTCTATCCACCGCTGATTTTGGAATGGCATTAAAATCTGTTCCAACACTTCCTCTTCCTACAGTTCCGTTTACGTTTAAAAGAGAACTTGAATGTCTTCGTTTTCCATTAATAAGAACTAAAACTTGATCTGGACCTAATCCTCTTAGACTCGCAGGATCAATATGATCCGTACCATCGGAAATAGTTTGATGGGTGGAATAGAATGACGGAACTAAATAATGTAGAATTTGACCAATCTCTATATGTGAAGAATTTGAAATTTCCTCCGGAAAAATAATATCAACAGGTACTGTGGTTTTTAAAAGTGACTTTGGCTTTGCTCTTGATCCTAATGAAATAGGTTCATCAATTGAAAATCCTGCAGATAATGTAAAGTCTAAATGAGCATTTTCTCCAACATTCACTTTAATTGCTTTGGATAAAGTATTATACATTATAAAACTCACGTTTAAAACATATTCCCCTTCCTCAACATTAAATTTATAATATCCATTTATATCAGTAGATGTTGAGAGTGAAGTTCCTTCAATGCTCACTTTCGCTCCAGGAATCGTCCCTCCAAATTCATCCGAAACTGTGCCAGAAATTGAAGCTCTATTTTGTGAGTACATATTAAAATGAATTAATGCACTAACAATTAAGGAAAACCTTAACATATATTTGGATGAAATATTTTTCAAATAGAATTGTTTAATTGAATTTACAGGGTTTTTTATTGATTTTGGGGTAGACTTAGTGACAAATATATTTAAAATTTTGTTAAACAATATAAGTGAAGTGTTAATGAATTTCCCAATGTTTTTGCTTGTTAAGTTAAAAACTATTTAATTAGCATAAAATTGTAAAAAGAAAAAATATGCTAGTAAAAGTGCATGGCTCGGCCGTTTTCGGTGTCGAGGCTATTACCATAACCGTTGAAGTAAATATTGACAAAGGAATCGGATATCATTTGGTTGGTTTGCCCGATAATGCAGTACGTGAAAGTTCATATCGAATTTCTGCAGCCTTAACAAATGTTCATTATAAATTACCTGGGAAAAAGATCATTATTAACATGGCGCCTGCTGATATTAGAAAAGAAGGAGCCGCTTATGATCTAACTATTGCAGTGGGGATTTTAGGAGCTTCTGGACAGATAAAATCAAGAACAATTGACGAATATGTTATCATGGGAGAGCTTTCCCTTGATGGTAACTTGCAGCCTGTAAAAGGAGCATTGCCAATTGCAATTAAAGCCAAAGAAGAAGGGTTTAAGTATTTGATTTTACCAAAGGAAAATGTAAAAGAAGCTGCTATAGTTGATGGATTGACTGTTTTTGGAGTTGAAAATATCAAAGAAGTAATTGATCATTTTAATGAAGAGGTTTTTTTAGTTCCAACAAAAATTGATGCTTTTGAAGTTTTTAATTCCAACAGTAATGATTTAAATTTTGATTTTGCTGATGTAAAAGGACAAGAATCGATTAAAAGATGCATGGAAATTGCGGCTGCAGGAGGACATAATATTATTCTTATAGGACCACCAGGAGCAGGGAAAACAATGTTAGCAAAACGATTACCATCCATCTTACCTCCAATGACATTAGAAGAGGCCCTTGAAACAACAAAAATTCATTCTGTTATTGGAAAAGTAAAAGATTCTGGAGTATTGTATCAACGTCCGTTTCGTTCTCCACATCATACAACTTCTGATGTTGCTTTAGTAGGTGGTGGACAATATCCACAACCAGGAGAAATATCATTAGCACATAATGGTGTTTTATTTTTAGATGAACTACCCGAGTTTAAGCGTTCGGTTTTAGAAGTAATGCGCCAGCCTTTAGAAGACAGGGAAGTTACTATTTCTAGAGCAAAATTTACAATCACCTATCCAAGTAGTTTTATGTTAGTAGCAAGCATGAATCCAAGTCCTTCTGGGTTTTTTAATGATGAAAATAATCAGTTTTTATCTTCTCCAGCAGAAATGCAACGATACATGAGTAAAATTTCTGGTCCGTTGTTAGATAGAATAGATATTCATATTGAAGTAACACCAGTTCCTTTCGAAAAATTATCAGAAGAAAGTAAAGGTGAAAATAGTATTACAATTCGTGAGAGAGTAATAAAAGCGAGGTTAATTCAATCAGCGCGATTTAAAGAATTTGAAAATATTCATTATAACGCTCAGATGACTGTCAAACAAATTCGTGAGTTTTGTAAATTATCTGAGGAAAGTAAATCCTTGTTAAAGAATGCAATGGAAAAATTAAGTTTATCTGCAAGAGCTTACGATAGAATTTTAAAAGTCAGCCGAACAATTGCAGATTTAGATAACTCTTTAGAAGTGAATACATCTCATATTGCAGAAGCAATTCAATATAGAAGCTTAGATAGAGAAGGTTGGCTAGGATAATATTATATATCGTTGAAATAAATGTAGTTTTCTTTTATTTCTTCCTTATCAACTATTATTAGCTCTTCATCTGAAGAAGTGTACTTTGAAATTGAATAAGCAATAGAACTGTTTTTATCATGTGCAAATCGGATTGATTTTAAGGGTAAATCGTCATTACTTGAAAAGGTTAACGTTTTTGTTTTTTGCTTTTCTTGCTGAAAATAATGTAGATTAAATTTAACTTTTGTGATGGATTCATCCTCAAAAATAGTTGGATTCATTTCAATATCAATAATCTCGTTTTTGATGTTTTGCTCATTTTGTGAGGAAGTAATGTCGATAATTGAACTGCATTCTGGTTTATCAATCCATTCTGATATAGTTCGATTTCCATTTGTAGTTATTTCAGTAATTCGATAGCGCATAGGAGCGTTCATGTTTATAGCATAAGGAAAGTTAATTGACTGACCATATAAATCTGAATACTTTTTTCTGAATTTAGTTTTGATTTTGATTCTCTTATTATTGGAAACACTTGTTGCTTCTATTTCAATGGTTTTCATATATAATTCTGGACGTAAATTTTCCTTGAAGTCATAACATTTCACTTCAATAGCTGCATAAGTTGGAGGTATTTCTTCGTTTAAATCAATTTGTTTAATAATGTCGGGATACTTTTTTGTGTTTACATTTATGGTCAATGTATTACTCTTAATAACTCGATTTTGAATGTTTTTAGATGTGTCATTTAAACTGTCTTTTTCAAATTTCTCAACTAATTCTTTTGACCCAATTATTTGTTCGTTATTAACCGATACATTCGAATGATAAACATAGTTTAAATTAACACCCAGTAAATTATCTTTTAATTGTTGGTTTAATAATTGTGATTCATATTGATTCAAACGAATTGTATAGGTTCTTTTGGTCCAAAACGAATTTGAACTACTAAAACCTGATTTATCACTAGCTTCTAAAACTCCTTCATTTTCAATTGGCTCATGTCTTTTCTGGTTGTTTTTTTCAACAGGAATAATTAGCCTTGTATTAATGTGCGAAATAGGTAAAGGCCTAAGAGCATAAATTCCGTTTTTCTTTAAAACTGACTTTATATTTTTGAGTTTTTCAGTAGGGATTTTTTGCATAGCTACTCCAAATTGAACAATACTCATAAATTTCTTTTCTCCACTATCACTTGAACATTTGGTTCCTGTATAACGAAGATCTAAAAAGTTGAAATCTGGCTCTCCATTTGCAGTGGTATTTAGAATTAAATTACCAGGCTCATAATAAAACAATAGAGGATCGGCGGTATCACGAAAAATTGCTACACCATCAATTATCTGTTTTGAGCTGAAATCAACTTGTGCAAATAGATGAAAAGTATTAGCCATGAAAACAAAATTAAATATGTTTACTAAAAACTTACCGATCCTCATGATTGTTTATCTTTGAATGAAAATTTTATTTATTCCTCGTCTTCTTTAGGGGTGTCCTCTTTATCTTTTTTTTCTAGAATCTCGTCTAATAATTCTTTCCCTTTTTCAATCAATTTATCTTTATGATCAGAAAGAAGAGAGTCTTTGAGTCTTTCAAGTTCAGATTTTTCTTTATGGTCGTATAATTTTTTAATTTGACTTTCACCAATAACCAATAAACTTGAATTGCTCGTTTCCCATTTACTGGTTTTAACCTCTCCATCTTTCATAATAGTTATAAGTTGATAACTATAAGAAAGTTCCTTGTTTTCAGGAACAAATAATTGAATTCCTTCGAATTCTTGATCGTCTTCTTTTATACTAAATGCAGGAAAAGTAATTTCATTTACCCCATTCGGATCTGCTTGAGTAGACTTAATTATAAGTTTCATTGAATGGGCATTAGAATATGATAATGCATTTAGTATTTGAACACTTAGGTTGGTGATTTCATTATGAGATGTACCTTTGATAATTTTCTTTTTCACATTCTGGTTACATGTATTACAATCTTTATTTAAAGTATAATCTAACCAGAGTTTAACGATATTGTTTTTACTGTTTAGTATACTGCTTATTTCATAAGGAATATTTAGAGTTTCACCAGTTGCGATTTCTTCGCTTTCTAAATTAATAGTTTCAAAATAGTTACGACTTCCTTGTTTTCTTAATAAAACTATACTTTTCGGAACAATTGGATAGTCAATAGGATTAATCCAGTCGTCAAGAAGTTCGTTTGTATTTGAAAATTCAATTTTACCAAAAGTTAAAGGAGAATTTACTTCTAGATTTACAGGAACATTAATCACTGTAGTTTCATCTCCGTAAGGTCTAAATTCTAGATTAATATTTACTCCAATATTATTTAACATTGCACCCACAAAATCATCTATATTACTATCCATTTTCCAATCTAGTATGATAGGTTTATGATAATCAGAAGGAATACTTGTGTTAATGCTTTCAGGTTTCACATTGAAATTCGTTAGTGTTGCTCCAAAATCTACTTTAGGAACATCTCTTAAATCCATAGGCATTAATTTTACAGGTTTTCTAAGTTTACTCGCTAATAGTTTTTCTGCAAGTTTTATATCTTCACTACTAACTTGTGGAGTTAACTCCGCATTAACTAACACACTCCCTCTTGTTCCTTCTGCCGACATGTAATAAATATTGAAAGCATATTCATTAGTTTCTTTATTCCACATTAAGGTGTACTCAGATGGGAAATAATAATAGACATTAGAGTTATTATTTTTATCTTTATAAATCTTACGGAATACATTCAGTTTTTCAATAAATGAAATAAAAGAGTCTCCATCTAACAATGTTTCAATATCTTCATATTTTGTAATATCTGGTCCGTTTCTTTCCTTGTTGTTTGCAGTATTTGATCCTGAAGTTCTAAAAGGAATATATTTTACCAGTCCAATATTTTTTAAGCCTTTGCTGTCAATTCTATTAGGTTTCGTATCTGTTTTTACCAAAACCGGAGGTTTCGTAATTAAGGGAAATAAACCTTTTTTAGAAGAAAGAGAGATTACATTGTAGGCCTCGTTACCTTTTAGTTGACTTCTATTTTCATTGTAAACGCACCATTTGTTATTGCTGTACCAAACACCAATCGGATTTTTAAAATTCTTAATAGTAGTTTGAGAATTGAATGTGGCGAAAACTAAAGATTTATCTTTCTTGTTTGTTTTGCTGTTGTTTATATAAGTAATATGTCCCTTTTTATTCAAACTATTAACCTTGTGTTTGAATATATTAGAATTTACTAAAATATTAAACTGAGCTCCTTTTGGTATTGTTTTGCCATCGGTATTAAAAATATTCCATTGTTTTTTTGAAGATGAATAGTAAACACCAATTGGACTTTTGTTATATGGACCACTAGAACCCAAATTTGGAGTCACTAAAAATGTAGCATTAGGGTTTCTATTAAGTTTTGGATGTGAAACAACTACTGATTTTGTGTTCGTTTTTGCTCTCACAATAAAAGCATTATTTGATTTGTTCGTTACCAATACGTTGAATTTAGTATTTGCTTTTATGGGAGTTCTATCTTGATTAAAAACAGTCCATTTTTTTCCATTGTACCAAACACCAACAGCTTTTGTTTGATAGGGTCCTAGTTTTCCATAATCGTGAGTTACAATAAGAATCTTATCTTTCTTTCCATTAGAACTGCTATGGTTTATGGACGATATATGTTGTTTCGTGTTCGATGAGCTGACTGTATGTTTAAATACAGTTTGAGCTTTTACCATTGTTACACTTATTAGTAATGCAACTAAAAAGCTTAGATATAACAATGATTTTTTGTCAAAGTAGGTTTTCATAATGTTTCATTTAAGTTTTTAGTAAGCAACATAAAAAGCACTTGGTTCGCTAAGTTCCCTGAAAGCCAATGTTTCTTGTCGATTCACAAATTCTTGATAAGTTAATTCGTATACAGAACCTCTATTTGAACTTCTAAAGCTTGTCATTCCTTGTTCCCATGGATCATAAATTTTTAGTATTGTCCCATTTGGTGTTCCATCACCTCTAATACCTGCAACTACAACCACATGAGCTTTGTTTTGTAGATCAGTAGCAACCCATAATGGTCCACCTTTTAAAAGAGATGCGAAACCTTCTACTGTATAACTTTGTGGCTGATCGTATTGAAATCCCCATACACTGAACATTTCTGTATTGTCTGGAGGGAGTCCATTTTTGTAGAAATAGGTTCTCCAACCGTTGACTCCATTTGCAATATCTTCTGGGCTGATACTTCTAACATTATCTCTCCATGCAACAATCATTGCAGCTGCTGTAGCCCAGCAAGAAACTCTAGAAGTTTGAGGGATTAATCTGATTGGATATGAAATATCAAAGCTACTATTTGAAGTTGAAGTGCTTGTACCTGTGTCGCTAGTTCCAGAATCATCGCTTGAAGCAGTACTTGTAGATGATAACGCCCCGCAAGCAGTTGGATAGATACCATTGATACTTGCAATATCCGTTGCACTCATTCTATTTCGTTGACCAATAGTAACACCACTTCTTTTCGGAACAATTGTTGTCATACGTCCACCTCCTATTTTTGGTTTACCAAAGGCAGTTGAGCCATAGTGCATAATTGAACCATAATCATAATTGCCCATATTTCTTCCCTCTGGCCAGAAAAGATGATACCAACTTTGATTGTACTTTTTGAAGTTGTGAGACTTTCCTGGTATCATAGCTGAATCTTTAATAGTTACATATCGATCTCTATCATCTCTACTTTGCTCATGATAAAAACCTAGAGCATGCATCATTTCATGAACAGCACTTCCTCTTGTGTTTCCACAACTGTCACCAATTCTAATTGTTTGTTTTCCTCCAACTTTCCCTATTCTAGAAGAACCACAAATTCCTGCTTGATATACAAATTCAACATAATCTGATTCCGCAGTTCTTGGAACTACACAAACATTAGTATTTGTATTGATATGATTAATAGCCCAAAGTATATCTGCTTGTTTTGGATGACCACTTGCAATCACATAAGGCATTTTTGAACCACTCCATCTACTACTAGAAGAGGCTAAAGTAGCTCCGCCACGACCTCCAGATTTAGGAAACACAATGTCACCTTCAAATAGGTATTCGTTATTAATTTCTGTTACTTTTATTGTAGTTTCTCCTGACGTAAATGGCAGCGTTACTCGAATTTCTTTAGTTGTACCTGAAGTGTTGTTTGGGTACCCTTCTTGTGCTATGGTTACTTGAGCTAAGAAACCGAATAGCATCGCTATTATTTTTTTGATGTGTTTGTTTGATTTCATGATTTCAATTTTTTAAGGATTACATAAATCTGTCTACATCTATTCTACCATAGTCTGACTTTTGTAAACCTGATTTCTTAGGACGTTCTCCTCTTATGAAATAAGTAATTTCATATTCGTAATCTTCAGAGTTTCTCGGTAGTAAAATTTCAATTGTTTTTGATAATTCTGATTTGTTTACACGAAGATTAGTACTCCTTACTTCATTCTTTTCTCCAAGTTTACTGTACACTTTAATTTCAACAGCTTTTATGTTTTTCTCGAGTGTGAAATCTTCATCAACTTCTATGTAAATTGGTTTTTTAACTAAAGGTGGTTCTAAGGCAATGCTGCCAAATTTTGTGGTTTCCCAATTTGATTCTACTTTGTGGTTTCCTCTAAAACTCCATAAAGTTTTAAAATCATAAGCTAACCACTTGTCTCTATCATTATCACCTTTCCAACCGTATAACATCTTGAAGAAATTTCCTTGCTTGTTAAATTCAGATTTATCAATTTTTATTTCATCTACAGTTTCTTGATCATTTCCATGTTTTTTGCGCATAATCACATTTACGAAGTTTACATGTTTAAAATCATCCGCATTCATTCCTCCAAGAGTTGCATTAATTTGTCGCTGTTTCATTAGAGGATCGTCGGCATTGATTTCTCTAAAACAAGAAGGACATTTGATTTTTACATTTCCTAAATTGTAATCAAAAGGCAATGTTTTGGTTGTTTGCGTATATTTATTTAAGTCAATCTTATAAACTCCACGTCTTCTAACTTGTTTCATTTGATAGGAAACAGTAACAGCTAAACTCGGAATAGGTTCTCTTTTAAGTGTTTCTGTTTCATTATTGTCTTTGTTATCTGCGGTGTCTTGATTTCTTATAATTGGTTGATGACCACCTACAGTTCTTATGCTGTCAGCTCTTGTTTGTGCTCTTCTTTGAGTCACTCTATTTCTTTCAGCTCTCGATCGCTCTAATACATCTAATCTTCTATTTTCATCTCTTGCTTCTTTTCGAGCTTTTTGCAGTTGTTCAGTAGCTCGATCTAACATACTTTTTTGTGCGTTAGGTGTTAATTGATTTAGTTGAGGAACACCTGTACCACCAACTTTATCAAACATTAAATTCATTAATTGAGTGTAAGCAGCTTCTTTTAACTTGTTAAGCTCTTCATCATCTCCAATTTGCGTTAGTTGAATTGCTCCCGAATCGAAAAGGTCGTCGAAACTTGCTTTAATTTCAGCTGATAAGACAGGAGCTGCAAGAGCAGCCTCAAAAGTTTGGTGTTTATAAATTCTATCAAAGTTAGCTTCAATTGTTACTCGTTTCGGCGATTGATATCCTTCAACTTCCATTTCGAAATGAGCACTAAAATCAGGAGTAGGAGTATTAAAGGTTTCCCAAAGAATTTTTGAACCTAACTTGTTGATGTGGACAGAAACTGCAGAACGTTGATTTTCTAAAATTGGCGCATTACCTAATCCACATACTTTTGCTTCAAATTCACCATTCGGTTTTGCAACAGAAGAGATTAAAGAAACGGTTCCTGATTTGAATACAACTGGACCAATTATTTTACCATTGCTGTCTATACGGCCCAAAGCTCTTTCAGCATCTTTAACCATTTTTTTAGGAACTTTTAACTCAACTAAGGCATGAACAATTCCTCCTCCAACAGAGCTTTCAGAAATTCCATCATTTGAGTCAACCGTAGATTCTTCATTTTTTACGTAACGTAAAAAGGAAAATATTGGATCTCCCGTAGTATGCGAAGCAAGTTGAGGTTTATCAGGAAGATAGTAATAATTGCTTCTATTGTTTAAATCAGGGAAAAGAATAAGTTCTCCTGCCCTTACTGGTTTATCTAGTAAAATTTGTTGCTGTGCATGGGTTGTATTTAAGTAACTAAACACAACAAAAAACACATATATGGTTTTATATAATTTTCTCATCTTATTAGTTTTTCATTTTTTAAAAACCTTTTAATATTAGTTTTTCACAATTCCAATTACGTCTTTGAATTTGTCAAGTATTGAAGCTTCTTTACTAACTTTTCCATCAGACCCCGGTTTTACAATAACTTTACCAGCTTCAATAATTTTATCTAAATAATCTGGATTTTCATCTTTTAATTCTTCTGGGATAGAAGCATAGATATAGTCATCGTTAATTTTATCATCCCATCCTAAAGCCATTTTACCTTTTTCTTTATGCGTTAATACAAGTTGATAAGCATAGCCTTGTGTATTTCTATCAGTAAAGATCATTTTCTCCACAAGAGGTTCATCTTTTGAAATTGTAAGAGGAATATTTGTTTCTACTTCTTCTCCAAACCTGTAGTATCTTAATAATAAGGTTGCACGAACAACTCCCAACGAACTCAGCTCTTCAAGATCAGCTTCAAACTCAATAGTTCTTGGAACTATTGGCGGTTCAAGAGTTACTCCTTGCCAATCACCTTTTTTCCATTTTGGTTTTTTTGGAAATACATTTCCTCCGCGTAAGCTCCATTGAGTTTTGTATTCATAAACTTCTGAGTTTTTATCGTTTCCTCTGGCATAACTAATTGTAGCTTTCAACCCTTTATTTTTTAAATGATCAGCATCGATAGTTTTTGAATCATTGAAATGTTTTCCAGAGCTTCGTTTTTTTCTAACATTTACGGTAACATAGTTTATTTCTTTATCGAACATTTCTTTAGCTTGTAAATCAAGAATTAAATTGATGTCTCTGTGTGTAAAGAATTTATCATTCATTAATACAGTTCCCACACATTTTCTATTGTTTTTTAAACCATTATACCAGCTTGCCAGATTTGCCGTTAGGGTGAATGGTTTTTCAACAGCTAATCTGTAGTTTAAATAATAGGTTTCAGTTTTCTTTTTAAAGCTACTTTCAAAGAATCTTCTATTATATGTATATTTTTTTCCATACTTAATATTTGGCATTGCTGCTTTTTCTTTTTCGGTAGGTGGAGTTAAGGCATCTGAATCGCCAGAATCTGTCATTTTCTGTAAAAAGAAATCGAAGAAAGCTTCCCTAATTTTGGTCACTCTATCATCAGAAATATTTTCATCAAAATCTACTTTGATGTATTCTTTTTCAACCATTTGATCAATTACACTTCGTACCTCGTCATATGACCTACTTTTCACTTCACTTTTTTTACCAAATAAAACATCAGCAACACCACCAAAAAGTCCACCACGACTTTTTTTTCCTCGAACTTCTGAATATTTAGCGTAGTCTCTTTCCATATGTTTTTGAACTTCACTCCAGTTTACAATAACCCGTCCTTTCGCTGCGGGAATTCGAGTAGTGTATTTAAATCCCATTTCTATTGATAGGTCAGTGATAGATCTTGTTTTTTCAAAGGTTGCAGCAAGTAATTGAGCTCCATTAGAACTCAAGTTTGTAGCAACAGCTATTTTTGCACCAGGTAAAACAGGTGCACTTAATGATTGAATCACAGAAGGAGCTAATTTATCATCAGATAAGGTTGCAGATATAATTCTTAAAGATTTGTCTCCGTCAGGTTTGACATCAAGAGCACCTTTAAGCTTACTTTTTTTTCTTGCTCCTTGTTCTCCTTTTGCTAAAATTTGTTCCACTTCTTTTTGTTGTTTTTCAGTTAATCCCCATTCCATTAGCATATGTAATAAAGCTCCACCAATTCCACCATCTTCTTCTTTTTCTTCTGTAATGTATTTTAAGAAAAGAAACTCAGGTGTTTTATCAGGTTTTACCCCCAATCTTAAAGAAACAGGTAAATAGTAATAATTTTTTGATTTTCTATCTGACAAGCTTGATGCTTCTCCATAAAGTATAACTTGAGTTCCATCGCTAAGTGTTAAACTTAGCTTATTTGTATCGTCAATAACTTGTGTGAAGGACGATGTTAAATTGACTAATAGGTAAAGTAAAATTACCTTTTGTATAACATATTGAATTTTTGTTTTCATGGGTTGTTAATTTAATAATGTGTATAAATTCTCTTGTATTTGATAAGGTTCTTTAGTTATTTCCTTTCCTTTCTTTCCTTTGAATTGAATGATGAAATTCATTGATAGGAAAAGCTTTTTTAGTTCATTTTTGTTATTTTTTAATACTTCTTCAAAACTTTTGGAATCATTTTTGTTGAGTTTGAAAGAAGAAGCTGATTTTACATTTGGAAACGTTGTTGTGCGTCCAATTATGGTTCCTGAATTGCGAAGTATGTGGACCAAGTTTGAATCTCCAGAGATTTTGACTTCGGGATGGTTTTGATCAATTTCAGGAACGATTGGTCCCATAAATTGAGCATTTTCACCAACTTTTTTCACTAGTGATTTTTGAGTTTCATTTGTTTGAGATTGTGATAATCCCCATGAAATTAGGAAGTGTAAAATTGAACTTTGATTCCCTTTCTCATCATGATAAGTAATGAATGAAAACTCTTGGCATTGATCATGGTTCAATGAAAATTTTAAATGTGAAGGTAAACTATAATATTCGTTGGAGCATTCTTCGATTTTTTGGGCTTTTTTATATACTTTTATGGTCGACTGGTCTGAAAGAGTAATCAATAATTCTTCATTAGGATCAAGTGTTTGTGCATTATTGTAGTGACATTTAAATGCTAGAAAAATTATAATCAAAAAAAATAGATTTGTTTTCATAATGAGTTGGTTTATTCAGGAAATTCATCAATAAAAAGAAGACCGTATTCATCTGTTCCATTTTTACGAATAGGTGTTTTATCTTTCACATACCAAGTAATTGAGTATTCCAAAGGGTCAGATCCTTTAGGAAGTGTAATTTCAAAGAATTTATTATCAACGCCTTTCTTAGGATAGATTGTTAAAGTTTTAGATTTCGACTCTCCAAAAAAATCATAATTAATTTTTACTACAACTGCTCTAACGTTTTTAGAATTTAGAATTTCAAGATCTCCAAGGATTTCAATTTTTTTCCTCTCAAAGGGTGTATAAATATTTATCATTGAAGCGGAAGCTTGTTTCCAGTCCTCTGAGAATATCCCTCCTCCAATAAATTTCCAAATGGTTTGATATTCATAGTTTAACCAAGTGGTTTGATCAGAATCTCCTAGGTTTAAGTAAGACAAAGCTATTTTACCATTTGTATCTTTGTAGGTGTTTTTTGTTAGTAAAACTTCCTTTAATGTGGCATCACCAGATTCATGTTTTTTGTTTAGTTTAACGGTGACACTATTTAACATTTTATCAAATTCGTTCTCGATTGTTCCATCTATTCCAACGTAAACATCCCGTTGTTGAAAAGCAGGATCCCAAAGAGGAACATCTTTAAAGATCTCTTTATTTGTACCGTATTTATTATATAAATTACCTGCATTGAACGTTATATAATGATTTCTGTTGACAAGGCTTCTACCTTTAAAAACCATGTTGCTTTTCCCTGTTGTCCTGTGTTCTTTATATTGATATCCAACATTTAGACCAAATCCTGTTGTATTTCTACTTCCTATCACACCATTTACGCCAATTAATGAACTTAAAGCATTTTCTAAATCACCTCGATGCTCTTTCGGGACTTTCTCTAATGGAGTTGGTTTAAACATTAGTTCTAAAAGCTTGGTGTAAACTGTTTGTACCAAACTTTCCATAGACTCATTTCTACCTACACTTGTAAATTTGATAGCATTGTCTTTTCGAAGTTTATCAAAACCAATACTTACATCAGCTCCAACAAAATAAATGCTTCCTCCTGCGTCAAAAGCATTACTTTTTTTTACCTCAGACCAGTCAATTTCTAGTTCAGCTTCGTAGTTTTCAGTTAATCCAGAGAAACCTAATTCAAAAATTAATGATACATCAGGTGTTGACATTTTTAAGCTTTCTAAAAGCAATTTTGATTTTAAAGGATTGACATTAAAGGATAAGGGGATTTTGCTGTTCTCTATTATAGGAGCAGCTCCAGATCCTATGATTGATTTTTTCTTTTCTCCTGCAGGATTCAATATTGATGAAACCAAAGTGTATTTACCACTATTGAAGATTATTGGACCTTCAATAATAGTTTCATCGTTTTCGAATCTCTTCTTTAGGAAATTTTCTGCATTTGTAATTAGTTTCTTTGGTGTATCATAAAGAACTAAGAAGTTCAAAATTCCACCACCTTCAGCTTGTGAGATTGTTTGGGAGTTGTTTTCAGATGGTTTTTCAGTTATATATCGCAAGAAAGAGAACTCAGGGATACTGTCGTTTTGTAGCGATAATCTTGCTCTTTGTGGAAGATATCTGTAAGTATTCTCTTTTTTATGAACAGGAAAACACCAAAGGCCATCTGCATTAATTCCTTTGTCGATTAAAATAGACTGTGAATTAGAAATAAGACACCAACCAATTAAAAAAACAATTACTATGTAAAACTTATATTTTTTCATGATAAATAGGTTCTATCAGCTATTTTCTATTCAGTAGGGGGTATTAGAAATAAGTAATTATTATCTAACGATTTCAAAGTCTCAGATTTCATTCCGCTTTTCTTATACCAGTTTACTTGATAGGCAATAGGCTCATTTGCATCATGATACAAGTTTATTTTAGATGTACTTTCAGTGTCATTTTTTCTAAGAACAATTGTTTCTTGTGGATTCGGTTGACCATTAAGGATTGTAAAAAATCGAATCGAACATGCCTGTACATTAGCTTCTTTAAAAAATGTTCTGTCCGCATCAATTTGAATTGTTCTTTTTTTGAAAGGAGGAGTTAGAGCAATGGACGCATCATTGGCAGATATCCATTCGTTTTCTGCCTTTGGAAGTTTTATTATTCTATTGTTTCCTTTTAAATTCCAGCTAATTTGATATTGATAGTTTAACCACTCGGAATCTCTTATACCTAATCTAGGATAGAAGATATTTTTATAGTCTTTACCAGTTTCTAAATCAGATCGTTTTATAATAATGTCTTTGGTAACGTCATTGTGTTCTTCTCCATAATGTTTTCTGAAACTAACGGTTACTGAATTTAAAATTTCACTAAATGTATCAACATATTCTCCATCAAGCTGAAAAATAATTTCACGTTTAGAAAAGTCAACATCGTCTAAGTTTACAACTCTGAAATATTTGTCTTTGTTTAACGGGTCCTCTTTGAAAACTTCATATAAACCACTAATATTCCCAGAAGAATAGACAGGAACTTTAATAGTTGTTGATTTACTCAAATTCAAATAGAACTTGTTCACTTTAATGTCATTTCTTTTTTTAAGAACAAATTGATTGTCTGTAACGTATTTTTCGTCTCTCGCTCCGCCAAATACTCGGCTAAAAAAGCCACGTTTTTGTCGACCTAATATTTGGCCTTGTTCAACGACTGTTTCTTTGTTAGGTTGTTTTGCCCAACCCATTTCAGCATCAAACATCAATTCGATAAGTTTATCCGTAACCAATGAAAGGATACTACTCATATCATCCGTTTTAATTTCTAAACCACTGGATCTATCGAAAACGTCAATATTGAGTTTTTGCTGTTGTACCATTTCATCAGTAATTTTCCTCATTTGTCTTTTTGTATATCCTTTTTGATTACTATAAATCTTGCTGTAATGGTCATATACAGTTGACATGTCAGCTGAAATAATAGCATTGTAACCTTTTACTTTTGCCTCATAGTAACCATTTAATACAACAGAAATATCAGATGTTTTTCCTTGTAAAGATTCCCATAACAATGTTGCACCTTCTTGGTTGAGTTTTGCAGCAATTGCAGCTTTTGAGTTTTTATATAGAGGAGCGTGCCCTGATGTTATAACATTTTGGGTAAAAGAATTTTTACCATCTACATTATTTAAAATAGAAGACACAATTTTAAAACTGGCTATTCCATCTTCACCATCTTTTAAAACCTGTTTCATAGGAACAGGACCTGCAATTTTTGCTCCTCCTTTTTTTTCTCGAAGCTCTTTTTCTAGATCGTTAATTACTTCATCAGGAAGATCAAATTGAATTAAGGTATGGAAAAGTCCTCCACTTGCGTTTCCTTCCCGACCAATATATTTTGTACACATAAGTTCGAAATCACCACCATCTTTGGTGGCCAAGCGAGGAAAGTCAGGAATGTAGTAATATGTATTGGTTTGATTACTATCTTGTAGTAATTGAATGCCATTAATCATTAATCTTCCCTCGTCATAATTTACTTGACTAATCAAATAAATAGGTACGAGGAAAAGCGAAAATATTAAACGTAGGGTAGGTGTTGATGCTTTCATGATACTGTTCGTTTTCTTAAAGTTAAAGATTTTTTCATGATAATTTAAATTTATCTAAAGTTAAATATCTGTTATGTAGTTGTTTAGGTTGTATTTCTTGATTCTTAAAAGGTGGTTTGAATCATTCTTACACCTCTAATTCACCCTAAATTATTCAGGGAAAACCTCCATGGCTAATTAATGGTAGTTCGGTCGTGATAATCTAATGTGAATTTGTTGGCATTATTGTAGACTAAAAATTTCTTAGATTTCATAAGAGCGATTATTATTCAGTTTCGTTTATCAACATAAGAAATAGTATTATTTTTGTCTAATGTCTTTAAGAACAGAACAAACTTTTTTTCTTGAAAATATTGAGATCTTCAAAAGGCAATTATTGGCATGGGGACAACAATATGAAACTGTATTATTTCTAGATAGTAATAACTATGAGCAAAATTATTCAAGTTATGACGCGGTTATAGCTGTTGATGAATTTACTTCTATTAAAACAGATTATTTCGAAGCTTTTGAAAAGCTAAAGGAATATCAATCTTACACAAAAGACTACCTCTTCGGTTATCTTTCCTATGATTTAAAAAACGATACAGAAAATTTATCCTCAAATAATTTTGATGGATTAAACTTTCCTGACTTATATTTTTTTCAACCACAAAAGATAGTTTTTATTAAAGGAAAGGAAGTGGTGTTGTCTTATTTAAAAATGGTTGATGATGAAATAGAAGAAGACTTAGAACAAATTATGAATGGTGAATTTGATACTGAAGACTCAAATAATTCAGAAGGTTTAAAAGTAAAACTTAGAATTCATAAAGATGAATATGGAAGAAAGGTTCGTAAGGTAATTGATCATATTAAAAGAGGTGATATTTATGAAGCGAATTTCTGTCAAGAATTTTATGTGGAAAACGCACAAATAAATCCAACAGAAACGTACAGGCATTTGAATAGAATTTCAAAACCCCCATTCGCTACATTCTTTAAGAATGATGAACTACATTTATTATCGGCATCACCCGAAAGATATATTAGGAAAGAAGGTTGTAAAATTATTTCACAACCGATTAAGGGAACAGCGAAACGTTTTGTGGATTCTGTTGAGGATGAAAAAGCAGTTTTTGATTTAGTACGTGATGAAAAAGAACGTTCGGAGAATGTTATGATTGTAGATTTGGTTAGAAATGACCTATCAAGAACGGCTAAAAAAGGAACTGTTAAAGTAGAGGAGTTGTGCAAGGTATATTCATTTAAACAAGTTCATCAATTAATTTCTACTGTGGTTTCTGAAATTGAAGAAGATACTCATCCAGTAGATGTTATTCGAGATACATTTCCAATGGGAAGTATGACAGGTGCTCCTAAAATTTCTGCGATGAAAATTATTGAAGAATTAGAGGAAACCAAAAGAGGCTTGTATTCTGGAAGTATAGGTTATTTTGCTCCTAATGGAGATTTTGATTTTAATGTTGTTATCAGAAGTATCCTATATAACGAGGAAAAAAAGTATATTTCTTATTCCGTAGGGGGAGCAATTACAGCCAAGTCTTCGCCAGACAAAGAATACGAAGAATGCTTATTAAAAGCAAAAGCAATGAAATATGTACTAACTAACTCTTAAAAATTTTAAAGAATGACTCATCAAACTCTTAATTTCGAATTTCATAAAACAAATTTCTTTGGTCAATATTGGAGAATAGAAGAAGTCAAGTCAGTAGTCTTAATTTTACATGGTTTAGGAGAACATTCAGGAAGGTTCGCCGAAGTTGCGGAAAACCTTGTTAAAAATGGTTATGGAGTAGTTGCTTTCGATCATTTCGGTCATGGTAAAACTACAGGTAAAAGAGGCCACAATCCAGGTTATGAATATGTTTTAGATAGCATTGGCCAATTTATTCAAAAAACGAAGGAATTATTTGAGAATAAGGATGTTTTCTTATACGGTCATTCTATGGGAGGAAACGCAGTGCTTAATTATATGTTATCAAGAGATAGTCAAGTTAAAGGAGTAATTGCAACAAGTGCATTTTTGAAATTAGCGTTTCAACCACCAGGTTGGAAATTATTTTTTGGTAAGTTGATTCAAAAGATAGCACCTTCTGTAACTTTAGATAACGAGGTAAACTCCTCATATATCTCTAGAGACCCAGAAGAAGTAAAAAAATATGAAAACGATTCGTTGGTACATAATCGAGTTAGCCCGAACTTTTCCTTGTCATTTATCGAAAGAGGCGCGTGGGCTATCGAAAATGCAAATCTTTTACATAAACCTGTTTTACTTTTACATGGTACCGATGATAAATTGATAAGTTGCGAGGGTTCAAAAGAATTTGCAGCCAATAATTCAGGTAACGTTACATTGAAATTATACGAAGGAGGATATCATGAATTGCACAACGATTTTTGTAAACAGGAAATAATTGGAGATGTTATTTCATGGTTAAATGCAAATAATTAATTTGGTTAATAGTGTTACTAAAACGATTCAAAGAACATCTTTCACTTAAATTTTCTTGTGTAAAAAATAAAAGTGTTTTAGTCGCAGCCTCAGGAGGTGTAGATAGTGTTGCCTTAATTCATTTACTTCATTCATTGGGAGTGAACATTGTTTTAGCACATTGTAATTTTCAATTAAGAGGTGAGGCGAGTGATTTAGATGAGTCATTGGTTAGGAAGATAGGTAAAGAGTTGAATGTAAAAACTTATGTGAAAAGATTTAATACAAATGAAATAGCTAAACATAAAAAGTTATCAATTCAAATCGCAGCTAGAAATCTTCGATATAATTGGTTTTTTGAAATATGTGAAAATCATAATATTGATTTTATTGCAACTGCTCATCATGCAGATGATAACCTTGAAACCTTCTTAATAAATCTATCAAGAGGTTCAGGTTTAGACGGTTTGTTGGGAATTCCTGAGAACAATGGAAAAATTATTAGACCGTTGCTACCGTTTTCAAAAGAAGCAATAATTGAGTATGCAAAAAACGCGAATTTCATATGGAGAGAAGATGAGTCCAATGAAAAAACGAAGTATACCAGAAATAAAATTAGACATCAAGTTATTCCTGTATTAAAGTCAATAAACCCAAGTCTTTTAAAGAATTTTACAGAAACAATTAACCATTTGAGTGGAAGCCGAAATATTATTGATGAGAAAGTCGTTGAAATTTCCACAGAGATTATCAGAAAAGAAGATAATTTAGTGAAAATAGAGATCGATAAAATGTTAAAATTGTCGGATCCAAAAGCTTTCCTCTACGAAATACTAAAAGGTTATAACTTTACAGAATGGAATAATATTTATAATCTTTTACAAGCTCAATCAGGAAAAATAATACGTTCAAAATCGCATATCCTACTTAAGGATAGAGGCTTTTTGCTGTTAAGAGAGCTTGAACTAAAACCGGAAGAAAAATCAATATATTATATCGAGGAAAACACAACGGAAATTGTTAATCCGATAAAAATAACTTTTAAAAATACAGATAAAAAATGGACAGTGTCCAAAAATTATGTTTTAGTTAACAAAAATTTAGTAACTTTCCCCATAATTTTAAGAAAATGGGAGGAGGGAGACTTCTTCTATCCAACTGGGATGATTGGCAAAAAAAAAGTTAGCAAGTTTTTTAAAGATGAAAAACTTTCTAAGTTTAGAAAGGAGCAAACTTGGTTACTTTGCAATGCTACAAATGAAATCATTTGGATAGTAGGAATGAGACTTGATAGAAGGTTTTCTATCGACTCCTTCACATCCGATATTTTACAAATTAGTATTTAAAATAACCCCAATACAATACAAACAATGAAAAGAGTTATTACCTTACTTTTATTTATTTTTGGATTCGCTTTTACAGCCTATGCGCAAGATGAACCTGTAGAAGTAGAGACTTCAGTTAAGAAAATCTCAGACACTGAGTATGATTTAATTTTTAATGTGTACATAGAAGATGATTGGCACTTGTATTCTCAGTACAATCCAAAAGACGCATCTTTACCAATGAGTATTAAACCTTCGGAGGGAGAAACTGGTTTTACAGTTGTTGGAAAGGCTCAAGAAAGTGAGACAACTACAGAATACAGCGAAATATGGGGAATGGATGAAACTTTCTTTGTAGAAGAAGCTACATTAATTCAACGTATCAAATTAGATGATCCTACCATAACTCAGGTTTCCTTAAATATCGAAGCACAAGTGTGTAAAGAGTTTTGTTTACCTTACGATGATGATTTTTCTTTTTCTTTAAATGGAGGAGAAATAGTCGAGTCTGTGGCGACAGTTACAAAAAAAGATGAGCAGATTACAAATTCTTTAATGTTAGATTTAAAAAATAAATCATTACTTGAGTCTTCAACCGATAATGAAGAAAATAAAGGTAATCTGTTAAATATTTTCGTTCTTGGTTTTTTAGGTGGTTTAATTGCATTTTTAACTCCTTGTGTATTCCCATTAATTCCATTGACAGTTTCATTTTTTAATAAGCAGTCAGGAAAAAAATCAAAGGGAATTACAAATTCATTAATCTATGGGTTTTTCATCGCTGCCATTTACGTAGGATTAAGTTTACCATTCCATTTTGCGGAAAGTTTAGATCCTGAAATATTGAATACTATTTCGACCAACATGTGGTTAAATATTTTCTTCTTTATCGTATTAATTTTCTTTGCTGGTTCTTTTTTTGGTTTCTATACAATAACACTACCAAGTTCTTGGAGTAGCAAAACAGATAATGCATCAGGTATTGGAGGTATATTTGGAATTTTCTTTATGGCAATTACATTAGCAATCGTATCATTCTCATGTACTGGGCCAATTTTAGGTTCATTATTAGCAGGTTCTTTAACCTCAGATGGTGATCCAATGCAGTTAACTGCTGGTATGGGAGGCTTTGGAGTTGCGTTAGCTTTACCTTTTGCTTTCTTTGCATTATTCCCAAATTTATTAAAATCCTTACCAAAATCAGGTTTCTGGATGAAAGCTGTTACAGTATTATTAGGATTTATCGAGTTAGCATTGGCTTTTAAATTTTTGTCAAATGCAGATTTAGTTGGAAATTGGGATATCCTTAAAAGAGAAGTATTTATTGGAATTTGGATTTTCATTACAGTTTTAGCTGCACTATTCTTATTTGGTGTAATCAAATTCCCTGGTGGACCAAAAGTTAAGAGAATTTCAGGTTTAAGAATTATTTTAGGTCTAGCGGTATTAGGATTTGCAGTTTATTTGGCACCTGGTGTTACTAAAAAGCCAATGTGGAGTCAATCTTTATTAAGTGGTTTTGCTCCACCTCAGTTCTACAGCATTTATGATTTAGATAATAACAAGTGTCCTTTAGCTCTAAATTGTTTTAAAGACTTTGATAAAGGAATGGCATACGCTAAAGAAGTTGGAAAGCCTGTATTAGTTGACTTCACTGGATGGGCTTGTGTAAACTGTAGAAAGATGGAAGAAAATGTTTGGAGTGAGAGTAGAATATATAATACGTTAAAAGATGATTATGTGTTAATTTCTTTATATGTAGATGATAATGAAAATGTACTACCTACAGATGAGCAATTTGATTTTGTGAAACCAAGTGGTAAAATAAAAAAGATTAGAACCTACGGTGAAAAGTGGGCAACATTACAAACTGTTAATTTTAAGAACGCTTCACAACCATATTATGTTCAATTAAGTCCAGAGTTAGAAGTTTTAAATACACCACAACAGTATACAGACAAATTAACTTATTACAACTGGTTAAAAGAAGGCGTTAAACGTTATAAGAAATAACATTAAATTCATAAATAAAAAAAAGATCATTCGTTAGAATGATCTTTTTTTGTCTTAAAAATTATCTAAACCACCAATTTTTATAATTTGTTGATGATTCAAGTTTGTCCTCAATATTATCTGGAAGTTCTTTAAAGAAATCAATTCCAGTTTTTTGTTCTAATTCATCAATAGAAATAACAAAATTAGATAGAGGTTTATTACTCTCTTTATGGGGCAAAAGAAATGCTATAGCTTTAATTTCTGGGTCAGTATAATCTAATAAAACTTTATAGAAGAACTTAGGTATAGTTACCTTTTCTTTACCGATTGATTTTAAATTACTATCAGTCAAAACTCCACCAGTAAAAACATACAGGTGATTATATTTCTCTGCCCAATACCTTACTTTTTGTTCTAATTTATTCCAAATTCCAGAATTGAATTCATGTTTTTGAGGAGAAATATTTGATGTGTAAAAAGTTTCTTCAAAAGCCTCTTTTGATGATTTTCTGTCAGCAGCTGGACAAAGATGCCCTCGATCATAGCCGGAATGTTTGTAATTTCTCCAATCCGCTGATTTAGTCCTAACTTTTGGATCTTCGATAAAAAATGGACGTTTAAAATTAGTGTAAACTATGTCATTTTTATGTAAAGAATATGCAACCCACTCAGCCTGTTCGTGTTTTTCACTATACGATAAGGAGAAATGATTATGTTTAATGATTTGTTTAGTAGTAGAGCTAGGAAGAAAGTCGAAAGTATAATAACCTTTCTTTTTTTTAACTTGATTTTCTTCGTTTCTTTTAGAGGTTGTATCTGTTTTTTGATCTATATAATAATTGTAAACTAAAACTGCGCTTAATATAAGCGCAGCTATGATTCTTTTTTTATTCACTTTTCAAAGGTATTTCTTTAAAGTTTTCCGTACGTTCAGCATCGTTGAAAATTTGCTGGAACTTTCTTGGAGGAATGGTTAATTTACGTTTTGTTAAATCCAACCAAGCTCCATAAACATTAATAATAGCCGATAATTTTCCTTTACTATTAAATACTTCATGTTGAATTTTCCAACGTTCTCCTTTAGCTGATAATCCAGTAATTTTTAAATTCACTGATATATCCTCTCCTAAATGTATTTCTTTTAAAAACTTTGTATTTTCTTCAAATAAAATTGGGCCAACTTTTTCTTTTGTAAAGTCATGAATAGTAATTCCGAATTTATTAAAAAAACGTAAACGTGCTTCTGCCGCATAATCATTATAAGCTGTATGACGCATATGTATATTAGCATCAAAATCAGCCCACCTGGTGGTAAATTGTACTGTGAAATTCATGAGTTATTTTTAATGAAGTAGCGAAATTACGAACTTAAGCTTTTACATCCAACGCATCTCTTAGTGAATTTCCAAGTAACATAAAAGCCATAACTAAACTCATAATTGCAAAGCCTGGAGCTAAAGCTAAAAAGGGTTTGCCTAGTATAATATAGTTGTAATGATTTTTAATAATTGCTCCCCAAGATGGAGTAGGAGGTTGAGCACCAATACCTAGAAAACTCAATCCACTTTCTATTAAAATAGCAGCAGCAAAATTTGCAGCAGAAATAACAATGATAGGCGCTAAAATATTCGGTAAAATATGTTTGAAAATTATTCTTGAATGTGAATAACCTAAAGCTTTCGCAGCTTCGATATATTGTTGTTGTTTTGTTGTAATTACTTGACCTCTAACGATTCTTGCAACTTCAACCCACATGGTTAGTCCTACTGCAATGAAAACTTGCCAAAAGCCTTTTCCTAATGTTAGCGTAATTGCTATCACTAGTAATAAGGTTGGAATAGACCAAGTGATGTTGATAAGCCACATAATAAATGCATCTACTCTTCCACCGAAATAGCCTGCAATCCCGCCAATTGGAATACCAATAAGTAATGAAATTAAAACGGCGATAAACCCTATTGAAAAAGAAATCCTTGTACCTATCAGAATTCGACTGATTAAATCTCGCCCGAATTTATCTGTTCCAAGTAAAAACGTTTTCTCAGAGATAAAGTTTTCTGGACTGTATTGAAAAATTTCTAGTTTGAAATCTTTGGTCGTTCCGTCATATTTTTTTATTGATAATAGTTCTTCAGAAACTTCATAAGATAGAATTGGAATTTCATTAGAAGATGTTTTTTTTCCATTGAATAAAATTGAAATCCAAGTATTAGATTCTTTACTCTGCTCGTTAGGTAATGTTAACATTTTAGTAGAAAAGCCTGGATCTTTAGAATGGATTTCAATATGCATCTGATTTGCTGAATTTGAATTGTCAGGAGCAAGCGCATAACAAAACAATGCAACTAATCCACATAAAATAATATAAAAGAAACTAAAAACTCCAGTTTTATTTTTCTTGAACTTTCGTAGTGTTAAATTCCAAAGTGAATTAGATGATTTCATTTTTATTTGAAACTATTAATTTGCGCTATATCGTTTCCCGTTGGCGATTCAAAAATTTCTAAATCAAAATAAGAAACAGATGCACAAATATGATCAAAAATATCGGCAATAATTCGTTCGTAAATTACCCACTCTTTGTTCGTGCTAAACGCATATATCTCTAAAGGAATTCCTTTTGAAGTTGGTGTTAACTGCCGTGTCATTAAGGTTAATTCTTTATTTATTTTGGGGTGTTGTTCCAAATATAAATCTATATACTTTCTAAATATTCCAAAATTAGTAAGGTTTCTTCCGTTGATAAGAATTTTCTTATTTATGTTATGATCCAGATTAAACTTTTCAATTTCATTTGATTTATCCCTTACATAAGAACCAATGAGTTCAATTTTCTTGAGTTTTTCTAAATCTTCCTTAGAAACAAATTTTATGCTGCTCATTTTAATGGAAACAGCACGTTTAATTCTTCTACCACCAGAATTATTCATTGCTCTCCAGTTCTTGAATGAATCAGAAATCAATGAATAAGTAGGAATACTCGTAATGGTATTATCAAAATTCTGAACAATAACAGAAGTTAAATTTATTTCAATAATATTTCCATCTGCTCCATATTTTTCCATGGTTATCCAATCTTGAAGTCTCACGGTATCATAAACTGAAATTTGAATGCTTGCTACAAAACCAAGAATAGCATCTTTAAAAATTAACAGTAATACCGCAGAAAACGCTCCAAGTGTTGTAAAGAAACGAGCTAAAGGTCTATTAGAAAGAATAGAAATGCTAACAATCAATCCAACTAACCATAAAAAAACCATAAATATTTGAACGTAACTTTCTAAAGGTTTGTCTTTAAAGATTGTTAGGGTTCTTAAATAATCTTTGATACTAGAAAGAATACTTTTTATCAGTAAAATCAAACTAATTACAATACATACATTTATAATCTTTTTTCCATGATTTAAAAGTTCTGGAAAGTCGATGAATATATATTCTAGAAACGCATAGGTTATCATAAAAATAACAACCCTCGAAAGATTAAGAAATACTTTATTTTTTATTAAAATATCGTCAAATTCAGTTTTAGTTTTAGCGGCGATTTTACGAATCATTTTACTTCCGACTAATTTCACTAATCGGTAAATTAAGTACCCTAAAATTGCTATGACTATTAAATTGCTGATTACATTTAAGTATTCAGCTGTTGTTTTGTCAATATGAAATGTATTCGTGTAAAGGTTATAGAATAACTTTGTTGATTCCATTAAAATTATATCAGGTTTTTAAACTCTTCTCCTTCATTTAAATTAAATCTCTTTCTGAACCAATATACAGATAGATATAGAAGAGGTGTGTCCAGAAGTGCAACTAAAACTTTGAACATAACACCGCTAATTAGTAAACCTGTAAATTTATTCCATGCAATAATTTCAAAAAAACATAGTAAAACTAGTACAGTTAAAGTATCAATAATTTGAGAAGAAAAAGTTGAAAAGTTATTCCTCAACCACAAATGTTTTCCATTCGTATAGTTTTTCCAGAAATGATAAACTCGTATATCAACAAACTGAGCAAATAAATAAGCTAACATGGAAGCCAAAACCGCTAGAGGTGCTGCTCCAAAAACTAAATTAAAAGTTTTGTCGTCTACAGGGGACCATGGAGTGGCTGGAGAAAACTTACCGACATAAATAATTCCTAATGAAAATAACGAAGCAAAAATCCCAGTAATTACAACTTGGTTAGCTTTCCTTTTTCCATAAATCTCGGATAAAATATCTGTGATTAAAAATGTAATCGGATACGGTAATAGTCCTACCGATACTTCAAATAGTTTGGCTCCGTATATTTCAATATTAAAAGGATACCAGTAAAAAAATTTTTGAAAAATTAAGTTGGAAGCCACCAACGAAGCAATAAATAAACCAGCAAGTACTAAATAAATATTTTGGGCAAGTAGTTTGTTTTTCTCGGTCATAAAACGAAAATAGCAAAATTAAAATTGATTATGTTTGCATTATTAAACAAATGATTAAAGAAACATATGAAAGCATATATTTTTCCTGGCCAAGGAGCGCAATTCACGGGTATGGGATTGGATTTATATGAAAAATTTCCTTTAGCTCAAGAGTTATTTGAACAAGCGAATTCAATCTTGGGATTTAGCATAACAGACGTAATGTTTGAAGGTACTGCTGAAGAGTTAAAGCAAACAAAAGTTACACAACCTGCAATATTTTTACATTCTGTAATTTTAGCAAAAGTACTAGGTGAAGATTTTAAACCAGAAATGGTAGCTGGTCATTCATTAGGTGAATTTTCTGCATTGGTTGCTAGTAATGCTTTATCGTTTGAAGACGGTTTAAAGTTGGTGGCAACAAGAGCAATGGCGATGCAAAAAGCTTGTGAACAACAGGAATCGACAATGGCAGCAGTATTGGGACTAGAAAACGAAGTAGTTGAAGAAGTTTGTAACTCCATAGGAGGAATAGTTGTTGCAGCAAACTATAATTGTCCTGGACAAATCGTAATTTCAGGAGAAGTAGAGGCTGTAAATAAAGCTTGTGATATTTTAAAAGAGAAAGGAGCGAAAAGAGCCTTAGTTTTACCGGTTGGTGGTGCATTTCACTCACCTTTAATGGAGCCTGCTCGTGAAGAGTTAGCAAAAGCAATTGAGGAAACTACTTTTAATACTCCAATTTGTCCGGTATATCAAAATGTAGTTGCTAAGGCTGTTACAGATCCTACTGAGATTAAAGATAATTTAGTAGCACAATTAACAGGAGCTGTTAAATGGACGCAATCTGTTCAGCAAATGATTGCTGATGGTGGTGATGAGTTTGTAGAAGTTGGTCCTGGTAAAGTATTACAAGGTTTAATGAGAAAAATTGATAGAAGTGTTGCTGCAAGTGGAGCAAGTTTTGAATAAAAAACCAAATTATTATAAAATATAAAACGCCCTAATTATTAGGGCGTTTTTTTATTGCTTTACTTTCTCTTGAAGCTTATTAAGTAGAACTGGTTCTCCGAACCCTAATTCTTTCATTCTTTTTAATTGCGTTTCCGCATCTCCAACAACTAACCAAATCATTTTGTTTGGATCAATATATTGATTCGCTAATTCTTGAATACGAGGAATTGTCATTTCAGAAACAATTTTCTCTCTACTTTTTACATAGTCAGAAGATAAGTTATAAGTACTAATGTTTTCTAACATTCTTATTTTAGCATTCATTGTTTCAAAAGCACGAGCATTTGATTTGATTAAGAATCCTTTAGTAGTTGCTAAATCTTTCTCGTTATAGTTTTTAGCGTAGTTTTCTAAAATTTGTTTTACTAATCGAGATGCTTCCAGAGTTACATTACTTCTTACTCCACTAGAAATAGTAAATGCTCCTTTTTCTTTATTTCCAGAGAAACCAGAACGAACTCCGTAAGTATAACCTTTACCTTCTCTAAGTTGTTGAGTTAACTGAGAAGCGAAACCACCACCACCTAAAATATAATTCATAACAGTAGCTGGATAGTAGTCTTTATCATTAAATGCTAATGCTGGAGTTCCAAAACGTAATTGAGATTGTTTTGCGTTAGGAACGTCGTAGAAATAAACTGTTGATTTTTCTGGTGGTTCTGGAGTAGGAAAACTTGGAATAGAAACTTCCTTGGCTTTCCATCCGTCGTTTATTTCTTTTAAAGAAGATACAATACTACTTTGATCAATGTCTCCAACAACATGCATTGTAGTAACAGAAGGAGAAATATAATTATTATAGTAGTTTTTAATATCATCAATAGTAATTGCTTCTACAGAAGCAATTGTTCCTAAAATATTTTTAGAACGGATATTATCTTTACCATATAATAAAGTGTTATACTGATTTGCAGCAATTGACCTAGGACTAGCTTCTTGCTGTCTTAAGTTTGTAATAGCGCGTTTCTTTAATAAATCAAATTCTGTTTCATCCCATCTTGGCTCTAACAACATTTCTTTTACTAAAGCTAAAGTTTCATCGTAATTTCTGGTTAAAGTAGTTCCTGAAATTCTTATGTTATTTTTAGTTGCAAAAACAAATACAGAAGCACCTAATTGCGCTATAGCATCTTCTAATTCACTAACTGTTCTATTTTTAGTTCCTTTTTCTAATAAACCAGCCGTTAAGTTAGCAACACCCAATTTATTCATGTCTTCTAAAAGCTGTCCTCCTTCAATTACAAAGTTGAATTCAACTAAAGGAACTTCACTATTTTGAATACCAAAGATTTTTATTCCGTTATCTAATTTATCTTGCCAAACATTTGGAGTTTTTATTTCTGGTGATTTACCATATTCAGGTTCAACCGAACGATCAAAAGATGAAGGTGTTTTTTCATATTCTGCGGCAATTGATGCATCAAAAGATTCTTCAGCTCCCATTACAATTTTTTCTTCTTCAATTTTTGCTTCTTCTGAATTTGTTAAAGCTAAAGCTTGATTACCGCGAGGAACAAAACTAGTAGCAATAAAGTTTTTTCCTTTGATATATTTGTTGAAAACGTTCATTACATCTTCAGTTGTAACTGCTAAGGTTTCATTTAATTCTTTCGTTACATAACCTGGGTCTCCAGTATAGGTATTATATGAAGCTAAACGAGATCCTTTTCCAAGGACACTAGATAAGCTACTGTAAAAATCAGTTTCTAATCCTGCTTTAATACGATCTAAATCTTTTTGAGGAATTCCATTTTGTTCAAAGTCATCAAAAGCTTTGTCAATTCCAGTTTTTACCTCATCAAGTTTGGTATTATTAAATGCTCTGACGATCAATTGAACCTGTCCAGCAATTTCCGATGTAAAATTAAACATTGTTGTTCCAGAAGTTAGTTTTAAATCATCAACTAAAACTTTATTTAATGGCGCTTTTTTGCCAACAGTTAAATATTCTGTAAGAATGTCAAGAGCATAAGAATCTTTATGATATTGTTCAACAGTAGGCCATGTTAAGGTTAATTCAGGCAATCTTGCGAAGTTATCTTCATAAAATAAATGCTTAGTTTCATTCACAATTCCTGGGCGTTTTTGAACTGGAGTAATTTCTCCTCCTCTAGGAATTTCATCGAAATATTTATGAACCCATTCTTTTGCTTTAGCAACATTAATATCTCCTGTTAAAACTAAAGTAGCGTTATTTGGAACGTACCATTTTTTAAAGAAATTTTTTACATCATCTAAAGTCGCATTCTGTAAATCTTCTAAAGAACCAATTACTTGCCAATTATATGGATGACCTTTTGGATATAAGTTTTTACCGATAACATATTGTCTGTGTCCGTAAGGCCTGTTATCAACACTTTGTCTTTTTTCGTTCTTAACTACTTGTTTTTCTTTTGCTAAAACTGGCTCGGTAACAGTGTTGATAAACCAACCTAATTTATCAGCTTCTGCCCAAATCATTTTTTCTAATGCATCACTAGGAACTGTTTGTAAATAATTAGTTCTATCTCTTGAAGTTGAACCATTTGCTCCAGATCCTCCTATACGTGCACTCATCTTATCAAGACCACCTTTTCCTAAGTTTTCAGATTCTAGGAACAATAGATGTTCAAACAAGTGAGCAAATCCAGTTCTACCTTCTATTTCTCTGGCAGAACCAACATGAACCATAAGTTCAACAGCTACGACAGGGTCAGATTTATCTACATGAAAAATAACATCAAGTCCATTATCTAATGTTATTTTCTCATAATCAATTTTTAAAGCTACTTCTTTTTTGTCTTTAGAAGTAGAGGTACAGCTCAGTATAAATACTGAAATACATACCAATAGTATATTTTTAGTCATTTTGGCTTTTATTTATGGGCTGAAATTACAAAAACTAGTAAAGAAGCCTTTACTAGTTTTTGTTAAATGTTATTGAAGACAAGCAAGTTGCTTAATATATTATTGTTTTTGTTGCCATTCCCAGGCAGATTTTAAAGCTGTTTCTATAGATTTTTCTGTTTTCCATTTCAATTCAGTATTAGCCAGAGTAGTATCCGCATAAGCGGCTGTAATATCTCCTTCTCGACGAGGAGCTATTTTATAGTTTAATTTTTGATTCGTAGCTTTTTCAAAACCGGTTACAATTTCTAAAACAGAACTTCCTGTGCCTGTACCTACATTGAAAAACTCAAAATTCTTTTTATTTTCTTTTTGAATTAATCTTTTTAAGGCAGAAATGTGTGCTTTTGCTAAATCTACTACATGAATATAATCACGAATTGCGGTTCCATCAGGCGTATTATAATCATCTCCAAAAACAGAAAGTTGTTTTCTAATTCCAGCAGCTGTTTGCGTTACATAGGGAATTAAATTTTGAGGAACTCCTATAGGTAGTTCACCTATTTTAGTTGAATCATGAGCCCCGATAGGATTGAAATATCTTAATGAAATTGCATTTAAGTTATTCGCTTTACAAGTGTCTCTAATTATTTCTTCACCAATTTGTTTCGTGTTTCCATAAGGGGATTCCGCAGGTTTTATAGGAGCATTCTCCGTAATAGGAAGCTCATCTGCTTGACCATATACTGTGCATGAAGAGCTAAATATGAAATTATCGATGTTACGATCTCGCATTTCTTGTAAAATATAAACAAGACTTCCGATGTTGTTCTCGTAATAATCTAGTGGTTTTTGTACACTTTCTCCCACCGCTTTAAAGGCTGCGAAGTGAATAATTCCATCGATTTTATTAGTTTCAAAAAAATGTTGGACATCCTTTTTAACTCGTAAATCTATTTGGAAGAATTCAGGTTTTACTCCAGTGATTTCTGTAATATTATCTAAAACTTCAATTTTTGAATTAGATAAATCATCTATTATAACCACTTCATATCCTTCGTTTTGTAGCTCTACTACAGTGTGTGAACCAATGAAACCTAATCCACCAGTTACTAAAATTTTTTTCATAGTTAATTGTTGAATTCTGAATCTTTTAAATTCAGAGTAGTTTTGGCGTTTACTTTTGTTGGTCTAATTAATATGAGTAATATTAAAACACCGATATTTAAATTAATTAATTCTGGTTTTAAAATTAGAATTAAGAATCCTGCTATTTCCAATGGTGCCCATCTTAAAACGAATGAACTTAAATAGGTTGTAAGTTTTTCTGAGGTTGGTTGTTCCTGAGTCACTTTTTCCAATCTTTTGTTTGATAAATAAATTCCAGTGAAATAAGCAAGAATAGGTATTAGAAAAAACACAAAATTAGAACTATCGATATTAAATTTATCAAGGTTTTTAAAATCTCCTAGGACATAATTAAAAATACAAAACCCAATAATTTGGGCTAAATGTATGATTTGACCAGTTCTAATTTTTTGATTCATTTTAACCTAAGAAATCATTGATGGTTTTAGTGATGAATGTTAATTGTTCTTCATCTAATTCAGTATGCATTGGTAAAGAAATTACCGTCTGTACTAGTTTATTAGTAACTGTAAAATCATTTTCATTATAACGTTCATCTTCATAAGCTTTTTGTTTATGTAAAGGAACAGGATAGTAAATTGCATTAGCAATTCCATTATCTAATAAATGTTTGTGAAGTTCATCTCTCTTACCATTTGTAATTTGTAAGGTATATTGGTGGAAAACATGACAATCACATGTTGCACAAATTTGTCCACAACTCGATGAAGTTGGTGTAATTATATTTGGATTAGCTGCGAATGCATTATTATAAAATCTAGCAGCATTTCTTCTGGCATTACAATACTCATCTAATAAAGGAAGTTTAGCCTTTAAAACAGCTGCTTGAATACTATCTAATCTAGAATTTACTCCAACAACATCATGATAATATCTTTTATACATTCCGTGGTTTACAATTCCTCTTATGATATGAGCTAAATCATCATCATTAGTAAAGATTGCTCCACCATCACCATAACAACCTAAGTTTTTCGAAGGAAAGAAAGATGTCGTTCCAACATTTCCTATTGTACCAGCTTTTTGTTTTGATTCATCTTTGAACGTGTAATTCGCTCCAATTGCCTGAGCGTTATCTTCTATGACGAATAAATTATGCTCATTTGCAATTTCTAAGATAGCCTCCATATTAGCCACTTGTCCGAATAAATGTACAGGAACAATAGCTTTGGTTTTTGGTGTAATTGCTTTTTTTAATGCTTCAATGTCAATGTTAAAAGAGTTTGGTTCAACATCAACTAAAACTGGTGTTAAGTTTAATAGTCCAATTACTTCAACAGTAGCGGCAAAAGTGAAATCTGCGGTTATAACTTCATCACCTGGTTTTAAACCAAGCCCCATCATTGCAATTTGTAAAGCATCGGTTCCATTAGCACATGGTATTACATGTTTTACATCTAAATATTTCTCTAAATCTGCTTGAAATTCTTTTACATAAGGACCATTAATGTAGGCTGAAGAATTTAAAACTTCTTGAATTGATACATCTACAGTTTCCTTAATCTTTTGATATTGACCTTGTAAGTCAACCATGTGAATTTTTTTCATCTCCTGCTGTTAGTTTTATCAAAAGTACAAATTTAAAACCTTTATATTTGGTAAAACATATTTAAGAATGAAACTACTAAAAAAATCCCTCTTTTTTTTAATTGGATTATCTTTTCTATTATTTCTAGCTTATTGGTTTATTGGAAAATCTTTATCTCCAAATTATAATGGAGAACTAAAGCTTTCAGGGTTAAACGAGAAAGTTACAGTGTATTATGATGATAATGGAGTTCCTCATATTACTGCAGAAAATAATGAAGATGCTTTACGGGCATTTGGATATGTTCATGCGCAAGATCGTTTGTGGCAGATGGAATTGATACGAAGATTGGCTGCAGGAAGGTTAGCTGAGATTTTTGGAAAAGATCTCGTAGGAGTTGATAAACTTTTTTCTGGTTTAGGAATAGAAGAAGCGGCCGAAAAAAGTATAACTGAATTAAATACTGATTCCGAAGCATTTAAATTGACTATGGCATATTTGGATGGTGTGAATCAGTTTATAGAAAACGGTCCGACACCTTTGGAATATTATCTAGTAGGAGTGGAGAAAGAGAAGTATTCAATCAAAGATATATATAATGTGTTTGGTTACATGGCATTTAGTTTTGCTGCTGCTCATAAAACGGATCCTATTTTAACAGAAGTTAAAGAAAAATACGGAGAAAATCATTTACGAGAACTTATTTCTTCATATTCGAAAAATTTAACAATTAACAGAACCCAAAAAAATAAAGAAATTAAGGCGACCATGGCTTCTGCTATGAATAAGATTTATGAAAAATTACCTGTTTCGCCTTTTATTGGAAGTAATTCTTGGGTGTTAGCTCCACAAAAAACTGAAAATGGTAAGGTGATTTTGGCAAACGACCCTCATATAGGTTTTTCTCAACCTTCTGTTTGGTACCAATCACATATTAAAACTCCGACATACGAAATGTATGGTTTCAATTTAGCATTAACACCGTTTCCGTTATTAGGTCATAACCGAGAATATGCCTACGGTTTAACAATGTTGGCCAATGATGATATCGATTTTTATATTGAGGAAAATAATCCGGATAATTCATTAGAGTATAAGACTGAAAATGGATTTAGATCTTATGAATTAGTTGATAAAAAGATAAAAGTAAAAGATGATCAAGACATTACCTATCAAATTAAAGTTAGTAGACATGGACCAATAATGAATGATATTATTGATCACATCAACGATTCTCGTCCAATTGCAATGCAGTGGATTTATACCAAACTTCCGAATAAGTTGTTGTTAGATGTTTCATACGATTTATCACATGCGAGTTCTTTGGAAAGTTTTAAAGGTGGTGCTGCCAAGGTTCATGCGCCAGGTTTGAATATTATGTATGGTGATGCAAGAGGAAATGTAGGATGGTTCTCTTCTGCGAAATTATATCAAGTAAGAGATAGTTTGTTTAGGCAAACATATTTGGATGGTACAACAGGTAAGGATGAAATTGTCAGTTTTATAAATTTTGATGAAAATCCGAAAGCAATAAATCCTGATTGGAATTATGTTTATTCTGCTAACCAACAAATAGATACAGTACGCGGTAAACTGTATCCTGGGTATTATCAACCGCAAGATAGAGCGAAAAGAATAGTTGATATATTAGAAAGTAGAGACAAGTTTTCAAAAGAAGATATGAAAGCTATGATTTTTGATATCACTTCCTCAACAGCTTCAACCATCATTAAAGATATGTTGGTTGATGTAGATGTAAATAATTTATCACCTTCTGAAAAAAAAGCTTATGAATTAGTTTCTAAATGGGATGGATCTTATAAAATGAATAGTATTGAAGCAACTATTTATAATCGTTTGTTATTTGAGTTTTATAAAGCAACTTACCAAGATGAACTGGGTAAGAGTTTTAATATGTTTATAAATACCCAAACCGCTAAAAAGATTTTGGCAGAACAAGTAAAACGAAAAGAGTCATTTTGGTGGGATAACTTGAAAACTAAAAATATTGAAAGTCGAAGTGATATTGTAAATGCTGTTTTCAAAAACACAATTTCTTTTCTTCAGAATCAATTGGGAGAGAACGTTGATAATTGGACTTGGAATAGAGTTTTCTCTGTTGAGCATGAGCATGCAATTGGTAAAGCAGGAGGGATTCTTCGAAAAATTTTCAATGTAGGACCTTTTGAAACAGTTGGTGGTAATGAAGTTTTAAATAATCAAATTTTTAATTTAGACAGCACTGGTTATTATAAGGTAAAATCTGGACCGTCAACAAGAAGAGTTGTTGATTTTTCTGATATAGAAAATAGTGTTGCCGTACTTCCAACAGGTCAATCAGGAAACGTATTTAGTCCGTATTATAAAAATCAGGCGAGTAAATATGTAAACGGAGAGTTTGTTAAAATGAAATTGAACCAAGAGGAAATTGAACAATCGAAAAATAAACTGATTTTACTTCCAAAATAAGTTTATCTTTTTAACAACTCTTTGTAAACACCTGTTCTTAATGTGTAATCATAAGAAGAGATTTGAGCATCAATAGTTCCTATTTGATGCTCAATTTGTTTTGATATTGTATCTAAATTTCTATAATATTCCAAGAAGTCTTCTGGAGCTACAGTTATTTCTTTTGACCACTCAAGGATGTCATTGGTTTTTATATAATGCTCTAGATTATATAAAATTAAGAACCAATTAACTAGTTTGTTCGTTGATGAAAAATCGTTAAACTCATCCTCAACTAGTATTTTCCAGGAATTATTATTAATAGAAATTTTTACATAAAATAAATCAGTACGAATCCAATCAGTCGGTTTAGATATTTTTATTATATGATGGAAAAAATATGAATTTAATTTTTGAATTTCAGCGAAATACATATTTTATGGCTATAGTTTTATCTTGTGAGATTAATGACAGCATATGCTTTTGTTTGATATAATGTATCATTAATAATAATTAAATATAATAGAATTAGTTCATGGGCATTGTAATTTTTTGAATTGGCCATTGATCTTCGTATCCAAATCTCCATTCTAAAGTTAATAATTCATCTTCAGTTGCTATACAATCATTTAAACTTGAAATGATTTGTTTTTTATTTAATTTGCGACCTATAAACACAATTTCAATTTTTCTATCACCAAATTTTTTATCCCAGTTTTCTTCTATTGTTTCTTTATTTTCAATGTACGCATCGAATCGAATTCTGTTTTTTACAGGCATACTACTCCACCAGATACCGGCATTACTCACTTTGAGAGATCCACCTGCTTGCCCCCAATGTAATGCCTGATTAGACCTTGAAGCTAGCCAGAATATACCTTTACTTCTAATTATTTCATCAGGAAATTCATGAGCGAATTTTAAAAAACGAATTGGATCAAAAGGTTTACGTTCCTTGTAAACAAATGATGATATCCCGTATTCTTCAGTTTCGGGAGTATGTGTTACCTTTTGCATTTCTGCAATCCACCCAGCACTATGCTGAGCTTCTTCAAAATCAAAAAGCCCAGTGTTTATAATTTTTTCTAGTGAAATTTTGCTGTAGGTTGTCTCAAAAATTCGAGCTGAAGGATTTAAATTATGAATGGTTTCTTTAAGATTCTGTAAGTGTTCATCGCTGACAAGATCCGTTTTATTTAAAAGAATAACGTTAGCGAATTCAACCTGATCAATTAATAGATCTGCTATGGTTCGCTCATCTCCTTCAATATTCGAAAGTGTTCGATCTTTTAATTTTTCAGGGGTGTCGATATCATCAAAGAAATTAAATGCATCGACTATTGTAACCATGGTATCTATGTAGCTAAATTTAGAAAGGTCGATATTACTATCTTCATCTGTGAAGGAGAATGTTTGAGCTACAGGCACAGGTTCGCTTATTCCTGTACTTTCAATTAATAAGTAATCGAATCTATTTTCACGTGCTAATCTTTCAACTTCAATCATTAAGTCTTCGCGAAGAGTACAACAAATACAACCGTTACTCATTTCTACTAATTTCTCTTCTGTATGTGATAAAGAATTTTCGCTTTTTACTAAGTCAGCATCAACATTTATTTCACCCATATCATTTACTATTACAGCAACTTTTAACCCTTTTTTATTGTGTAATATATGATTTAGAAGTGTAGTTTTGCCTGAACCTAAAAATCCACTGAGTACAGTAACTGGTAGTTTTGTTTTAGTTTTCATTTGTAGAGTTTTAATATTGATGTTTATTTTTCAATGAATTTCAGATTATTGTTTTCGAGATCTATTTCTCTATAAAAGCAGGCTTTTCTATGAATTCCTTGTGAATTAAAAGTATGACAAACGCCATTACCAACAAGAGTTACTTGGTAAACTAGGGCATCTTGGTCACAGTCAATTAAAATATTATCTATTTTGAGGAAGTCACCAGATGTTTCGCCTTTAGTCCATAATTCATTTCTAGAAGTACTCCAAAATGTTGCTATTTTCGTGCGTAATGTTTTTTGGAATGCTTCTTTATTGACAGAAGCAAGCATTAAAACTTGACCAGATTTAGTTTCTTGAACAGCAACCGGTAAAAGGCCATTTCGTTTGTCGAATTGTGGATATAACGACTCACTTTCTTCAAGTTCAAGAGTGAAATTGGATATCATATCAATTATGAGATTAAATGTCTGATTTTATAAATTAAACTTTAATGACTATTAAATAGAATCAATTCGTAGTAATAGTCTATTATTGTCGTTAGTACCAACTGGAGGACTTCTATGTACAATTCCTTGTGAATATTCTTTAGAATAGTTTTGACCTTTTAATAAAATGACAGCTCCTGTTGCAACTTGATTTATATTTTTATTGTTAACTACAATGGCGTTATTATCTTTAAAAGAATGCAAAGCTTTTCTATTCACATTGCTGTTATGTAACCATTGGGTTCCTTTTCCGGCATAAGTACATAGCATACGAATAGAATTACAGTCAACATGAAATCTTTTACACATGTTATCTTTTACTGTAGAAAGAAGAATACTAAGATTACTACTTCCAGAAATTCTCTTAAACGACTTAAGAAGTATGGTAATATCTTCCAAAATAAGTTTGGTTTTATTAAGTGTTTTGTTTGAATTGAGGTGCTGTGAAATAATATCATAGTCTCCCTTGTAATTAATTTTTATATCAGATAAGATTAGTTTTTGTATATCTCTTTTAAGAAAACTAATATTTCTGTTGTATACGCAAATATTTACTTCCTTTTCATGTATATCCTTCAATACTGTGGATTTTGTATCAATAGACGAATGTGTGATGTTTTGCAGTGTATCCATATATTTTATATGAAGAATTTATAGTTGGAAAAACACTGTAAAAATATGAATAATACTTTTAATGCAATTAAGTTGCATTAATTTGTTTTAAAAGAATCTCTATTACGGTATGAAGAAATAATTAGAACTAGTAATTCATTTTTATGAGAATTATCGGGTTAGTATGATTTATTGTATGACTTGAAATCTCACTCAGACAGTTTGTGACGAGTCTTATTGATATTTGATGTAAGCCTATCACGTAACTGTTTATTTTCCTTTTGTTGATTTTGTAATTCTTTTATTAAATCTCCACGACTTTGAATTAATGTTGAATTTTGTTCCAAGTAATTCGAATTATTAAGTAGAAGAACATCAACTCGATCGTTTAATAATTCCTCTTTTGTTTTTAATTGATTATTGAGTTCTTTTAGGAGGTTGAGTAAATTTTCCTTTTGATTTAATTCTGTGTTTAATTGTTTATTAGCGTCTTTTAATTGTTTTTGAATGTTGAATTTGTAAATTGCTATGTCTATGGCAATTTGAAGTTCTCGCTCTTTGAAAGGTTTTAAGATATATGCATAGGGAGAAGTAATACCTGCTTTCTGTAATGTTTCTTCGTCGTCATATGCAGTAATATAAATTACAGGTGTTTCATTTGATTTATTTATTTCATGACTAGTTTCTATTCCAGTTATTCCTTTTCCCAGATTTATATCAGCTAAAATTAATTGTGGTTTAAATGTTTTTGCGATTGCTATTGCCTCCTCTCCAGACAATGCCGTTTCCACAAAATCATACCCCATCCGAGTAACATTCGATTTCATATCATTTAAGGTAATTACATTGTCTTCAATTATCAAAATCCTAGTTTCTGCCATAATAATCTCATTTTGTATTAAACATTTAAAATTTCATCCTGTATTCAACTCCTTTTCCCGGAATTGATTTTATAGCAAGTTCTCCTTTAAGTTGACGTTGGATAATACTTTTAATCAATAAAAGCCCTAATGTTTTAGATTTTTCGATATTAAAATTTTCATTAAATCCAATTCCATTGTCACTAAAGTTAAGATGTATTTTACCTCTTTTTTTAATCATTTTTATAGCAATGTTTCCATTTTCTCTATTTTTAAAAGCATATTTGAAAGCATTGGAAACTAATTCGTTTATGACGATAGCAATTGGTAACATGATATCTAAATCGAAATAAATTTCTTCGACTTCAATAAATTGTTCGATATATTTTGAATCAGTGTTGTAGTTTTCCGATAGTTTACCAACTAATTCTGTAATGTAGTTTTTAATATTTACAGTTTCAATATTTTCAGCTTTGTAGATATGTTGATGTATAAGAGCGATAGATTCAATACGACTAATACTTATGTTTAGAGCATTTATCACATTAGCATCATGAGCCGTCATTTTTTGTTGATTGAGTAAACTTGTTATTGTTTGTAAATTATTTTTTACACGATGATGAACTTCTTTTAATAATACATTTTTAACTTTTAATGCTTCGTTTAGCTCGATTTCAGTTTTTCTTAAAGGTGTAATATTATAAAGAGAGGAAAATATAAATTTTTCATCTTTAATATTCATTGGAATACTTTCAATCATAATGTTTAAAACCTCTCCAGTTTTAGTTTTATGAAGGGTTTCAAATTTGCATACTTCACCTTCTTTTAAGAGACTAATTTTTTTACTACGTTCTTTATGGTCTTCTTGAATATCAATATCATCAATGTGAATATTTACAAATTCTTCTTTCGTATATCCTAATAATTTGTGGGCAGCATCATTACATTGAACAATTTGACCTTTTCTATTAGTTAGCCAAATAGGATACATGGATTGAGAGAACAATTTACTATATCGTTCTTCACTTTCGCGAAGAGATCGTTCACTTTTTTTAAGCTTATGTAAATTATGTAGTCTTTCTGAAATATCGTGAAACATAGAAATCATTTTTCCATTTGTTGTACGAAAATTGAAATTTTCAAAAGATCCTTTAAAATTATCCTCTTTATAGTTTATTGTAACATTGTTCCAACTTTCCCCGTTTTTGATAATATTTTTAAATCGATTTATTGTGTCGGTTTCCTTGATCTCGGGAAATGCCTCATCCATTCTTTTATTTATAAACTGAGAGTTATCAATTCCTAGCAGTTCATCTGCAGCTTTATTATAACCTGTGAAATATAATTCGCCATCATCTCTTAACTCATAGGTATGGGCACCAAGTATTGAGTTGTTAAATTTATTTTTAAATATTTCTTTCCTTTCAAGTAATTTTATCTCGTTAATTTTTCTTTTAGTAATATCGTTAGAGAGCACTAATACTCCCTCACTAATTGGTCGAATATTAATATCATACCAGCTTTTTTTACCACAAGGAAATTTAAAATCCATTTCAAATTTATGAGTAGTCCGGTTTTTTAAACAATTACAAATTAGTTTAAACATTTTCGTTTCCTTAATGTCTGGCCAACAATCTTCAAACCGCTTTCCCAGTAGTTCTTCTCTTGATCGCATACTTTGTTTTTCTAGACTTTTATTTACATAAATGTAGGTTCGATCAAAATCCAAAATCTTATAGCCTTCAGCCATATTTTCCATCAAATCTTCCCACTTTTTAGCGGTATCTTCAGCAATGTTTTTTGCTTTTAAAATACTATTATTGAAAAAAATAAGAACGATAAATAGTAAAAGAATAGCGTAAATGGAGAAGGAAATACTAATCCAAAAACGATAGGTTTCGTTAAGTTCAATGGAGTAGCTTGATAATGTTGAAAAACTAATCAAAGTTGCTATAATGCATATGCCAAGGTATAGAAAAGGAAAGAATTTCTGCTTTGTTGGCGTAATAAGATAGGATACAGCAATTAAAGTTAGAAACATGAGTTCTAACCCAAGGCCTGGACCAAGAAGAATAAGAAAATACAATACACCTAAAATAGATCCTACCATTAATAAATGGCGTGATGTTTTTATGAAATTATTATACGAGGCAATTAGAGCTATTATAAAAACAATAATAATAGTAGATACAAAATCTATACTTTTAGTAAATAGCTTGCCGCCTATTTGTAAAATTATACCAATGAAAAAAGGACTTACACCTAAAATTATAAATAGTATTCTGTTGGAAAGTTTTGTTTTTGTTTGTTCTTCTAATGTTAAATTATCTGAAATTCCAAAGTTTAATATTTTGTTTAAAATACTCATGGCTTGTGAATTCAAAATTAACTCTATAAATATGTAGTATTCCTTATTAGTTATTCATTTACTCAACTAAAAATAGTTTTTTTTTTGTAAAAAGACTAGATTTATTTCATGAAAAGTATCGAATAGTAGTTGTTTAGTTGCTGGTATTCGATATTTTAGAGTTTAGTAAAGTATATTTTTTGACTAGCTTTATATAAGTTTAAGACGGACTTTTTCAAAAAAAACTCTAAAATATTTCTCATAAACATTTTCGTCTTTTCATCTACCGCAAGAAATGATTAATTATAATTTGCAAAAGAGAAGTAAATAATTGTTTTTACAAGTCAAGTATTTGTATTTCTAATATTTAGCAATCTTTGTGTCTCTCTGTAGCAATACTAAGTATAAAATTTTAAGCGCTTACAATTGTGTTTTCATATGCTATAACAAGAATGATTTTACTACAATCTTCTATGTAGGTAAGTTTGAGATAACGATTGTTAACATTATGTAATAATTCAATTATCCAAATACTCCAAAGAGGTTATAATAAGTCGCTTAATTTATTACAAATAGTACTTTTAGCGAATTTTTCTTTTTTATTTATAGGGGAAATACTATTTGGATGATTTCATTTAGCTTTTCCTTAATTATTCGATATATCTTTTCTTACTAGAAGATTTACTGATTCTATACTGTTTTTTTGTAATATTTTAGCTACAACTTAAAGTAGTTATTAATTTCTTTCTGCGAGATAGAAATTGTAAAATTATCACAATTAACATTGCTGATATTGTGAGTGATTAGATCTTGGTCGAAATAACTTTTTTTATAATATTAAAATCAATTATATTAAAGTATCATTTCTTATTGATTCTCCGTAGTTGATTGCTTCAAATGTAGTTTCTTTTCACTTATATAATTTCTATCCTAACTTCATTAAGGTTCTTAATTGTTTTAATTTACCTTTATAAGGAGCGTAACGTGTTGGTATATCGAGCCAATTACCTCTTATAACAACTCCCTTTTTGTGAGAAAAAGTATCGAAAGTATGTTTACCATGATACCCACCAATTCCACTTTCACCAACCCCACCGAAAGGTAAATTATGATTAGCGAAATGTACAGTTGTATCATTTATGGTTCCACCTCCAAATGAATATTGTTTAATGAGTTTTTTTGCAAAAGATTTTTTATTTGTAAATACGTAAAAAGCAAGAGGTTTATCGTATTTAGAAATTATCGAATGTAAATCTTTTTCTTTTTCATAAGAAATCAACGGTAATATTGGTCCAAATATTTCCCCTTTCATTACTTCACTTTCTAAGCTGGGTTCATCTAAAAGTGTTGGAGAAATATAATATTGGTCTCTATTGGTTTTTCCACCAGCTAGAAAAGATTCATTTTCCAACATTTTATGTAAACGATCAAAATTTCTCGAATTTACAATACGCGGGAAGTCATCTGATGTTTCTGGATTTTCTCCATAAGCTTTGATGATTTCTTCAGTAAAAGCTTTAACGAATTCGTCTTTATTTCTTTTATGAATCAGCAAATAGTCTGGAGCGATGCAGGTTTGACCTCCGTTGATAAATTTACCCCAAACGATTCTTTTTGCGGCTAGTTTAATATTTGCTGAATCATCTATGATACAAGGACTTTTCCCGCCGAGCTCCAATGTTACTGGTGTTAGATATTCTGCAGCAGCTTTGGCTACAATTCTTCCTACAGGGACACTACCAGTAAAGAAAATGTAATCCCAACGTTGTGCTAGTAATTCTTGTGATTCTGGAATTCCACCTTCTACCACCGTTACATGATTTGGGTCAAAGACTCTTTCTATAATCTCTTTACAGATTGTGCTAGTATTTGGAGTTAATTCAGATGGTTTTAAAACAACAGTATTACCAGCGGCAATAGCACCTGCTAAAGGAGAAAATGCTAGTTGATATGGGTAATTCCATGGAGCAATAATTAATGTAGTTCCGTATGGTTCTGAGTATATTTTTGCAGAAGATGGAAAGTTTAATAAAGCAGGCATAACTCGTTTTGGTGTTGCCCAGGAAGAAACATTCTTAATCATTGTCTTAACTTCAGAAATTACGATACTAGTTTCTGTCATGACACCTTCGTATTCAGATTTTCTAAAATCATCATGTAGTGCTTTTAAAATATCTCGTTCTCTACGGATAATTTCTTTCAGTAATTTTTGTAAACTTTTCTTTCGGTAGGAAATATCTTTTGTTTGTTGAGTTGCAAAAAATGTTCTTTGCTTCTCAAGAATTTGTGGAATTGTCATGAATTAAATTTCTTGAAGTTTTTTATTCATTATTTTAAACCAAATCGGAGGAAAAAGGGATAATAACATCATTCCTGGGTAACCTGTAGGCATTTGCGGACTTTGAGGTAATGATTTTAATATTTGATAATGTTTACTTCCGTTGTAATGATGATCCGAATGGCGAGATAAGTTGAATAAAACTAATTTTCCGATAACGTGATTTGAATTCCATGAATGAGTATGTTTAACTCGTTCGTATCTTCCAAATTTATTTTTAGTTCTTAGTAATCCATAATGCTCAATGTAGTTGACCGTTTCTAAAAGTAGAATTCCGAAAATTGCTGTCATTAAAAAATAGATTGTTGTAAGTATTCCAAAGAAATAAAAAATGCTTGCCAATAGAATAAAATGGCAGATAGTGTAAATTAACATTCTATTTTGATGATGAAACCAAGATCGTTCCGAGTTTAACATCCTTTTATTCTCCAATTTCCATGCTTCAATGTAACTCATAAATTGAGATCGAATCCAAAATATATAAAGAGGTTCGTTTTTTCTTGCAGTGGCGGCATCTTCTGGTGTTGCAACGTTAAAATGGTGTCCTGCGTTATGATATGGTAAGAAATGAGTCTCCAAAGAAGTCATTAGTAAAATTTCACCTATTAATTCTTCAAATCTATTATTTCTGTGACCAAGCTCATGACCTACATTAATACCAATTACTCCACACATAATTCCCATCGACGATATTCTTCCAATTAACTCTAGCGTTGTTGTGGTTTCATTAACAATAAAAAGAAACCAAACCAAAAAACCGACTTGTACAGGAAGAGTTAGGTACAATATATAGGTGTATAATTTATTGTTTTTTTCAATATCTTCTTGTTCCTTATCAAAGTTTTCAGCGTTAACTTTCAATAGTATATCAGATAAAGGTACGATTCCGAAAACATAAATTAAAGGAAGAAATGTTAACCATCCTGTTGAAGTAAATGATAAATAAACTGTTAACGGAATGGTGAAAACAAGTAAATATTTTAAGGCTTTCATTAATAAAGGATTTAATGTACTAAATATACGAATTTAGTTGCATGCATCCCAAATTGGATCATTTTTTGGAAGTGGTGCGGTTACCTCAATAAGTTTTTTGTTTACTGGATGAGTGAATGAAATTTTTCGAGCGTGTAAATGAATACTTCCATTTTTATTACTACGAGCAAATCCGTATTTTAAATCTCCTTTAATAGGATGACCTATATTGGAAAGTTGACATCTAATTTGATGATGTCTTCCTGTTTCTAAGTCAATTTCTAAAAGACTGTAATTAGTAAGTTCTTTGATAACTTTATAATGAAGAATAGCTTTTTTACTTCCATTGATTTCCTTTGGGAAAGCTTTAGATTTGTTGTTTTTTGGGTTTTTCTTAAGAAAGTTTATTAATGTATTTTCTCTCCTTTTAAGTTTGTCTTTAACTACTGCAAAGTATGTTTTTTTTATGCTTTTCTCTCGAAGCATTTTGTTTAACCTCTCAAGTGCTTTTGAAGTTCTAGCAAAAATAACAATTCCTGATGTCGGACGATCAAGTCTGTGAACCGTACCTAAAAAGACATTTCCTGGTTTATTGTATTTTTCTTTGATATATTCTTTTACTACATCATTAAGGGGTTTGTCTCCAGTTTTGTCACTTTGTACAATATCACCAGCTCTTTTATTAATTATAATAATATGATTGTCCTCGTGAAGAACTAATAGGTTGTCTTTATTAGAATGCATATCGATTTATTTAAAATCATCTGCAACATCCTTATTCACACTAGCAATGAAGTTTAAAACCTCATCTCTTCCAAGTTTTGAAGTAGAAGAAGTTAAAAAGTTAACAGGTAAACTTTCCCAATGAACGAGTAATTTTCTTTTATATGAAGTTATTTGTTTGTTCAATTTAGAGCTAGGTAATTTATCTGCTTTGGTGAAAATAATCGCGAAGGGAATTTGATTCTCACCTAGAAATCTCATGAACTCCAAATCAATTTTCTGCGGATCATGTCTAGAATCAACTAATACAAAAGCACAAACCAATTGTTCTCGTTCTTTAAAGTAATTCTCGATGAAGTATTGAAAAATAGTTCTTTTCTTTTTAGAGACTTTGGCGTACCCATATCCGGGTAAGTCTACTAAAAACCATTCGTTATTTATTTTAAAGTGATTAATTAACTGTGTTTTTCCTGGAGTCCCAGAAGTTTTCGCAAGCTTCTTTCGTTCCATTAACATGTTAATTAATGAAGATTTGCCAACGTTCGATCTTCCAATAAAAGCATATTCAGGAATATGGTCTTTCGGAGCATTAATAACGTTACTATTGCTCATTACAAATTCAGCAGATTTAATCTTCATTATTGTTGTTGTAAATCTAAAAAAATTAAAGATTTCGTTTTGTGAACCATTTTTCAAGAATTTCATTGAACTCTTCGGGATGTTCCATCATTGCGGCATGTCCGCATTTTTCTACCCAAAACAAATCACTATCTGGTAGTAATTTATGGAAGTCTTCAGCTACTTCTGGTGGAGTAACAGTATCTTGTTTCCCCCAAATAATACAGGTAGGTTGATTCATGTTCGGTAAATCGTTAGCCATGTTGTGACGAACCGCACTTTTAGCAATCGCTAAAGTTTTCACTAAAGTGTTTCGGTCATTAATTACATCGTATACTTGATCAACTAATTCGTCTGTAGCAATTGATTTATCATAAAAAACTTCTTGAGTTTTTGTGCGTACAAATTCTTTATCTCCTCGTCTTGGGTAGTTGTTACCCATAGAGTTTTCATATAAACCAGAACTTCCAGTTAGAACAAGTGCAGTTACGTCTTGCGGATAATGTTTGATATAGTATAAAGCGATATGGCCACCTAAAGAGTTACCTAATAAGACAACATCTTTTAATTTTTTAAATTCAATGAAGTCATGTAGGAATCTTGCTAAATTTTTAACATTGGTTTTCAGTATAGGTAGACTGTAAAGTGGTAATTCAGGAATTAAAACTTTGTATCCTTTTTTCGAAAAATGATTGAATGTAGCGTCAAAATTACTCAAAGCACCCATCAATCCATGAAGAACAATAATCGCTTTTCCTTCTCCAGCTTCAGCATAGGTAAACTTATCTTCTCTCTTTAAAAAATCTGTCATTCGCTAAGATTTGGCTCAGAGCAAAAGTAATTCTTTTTTTGATACCTATCAATTTCTTTTCAATTATGGTTTTTGTGGCTATTTAAACATCAGATAACCAGTTTTTTTGGTTCAAAGTAGAAACTTATTAACAATGTGGTAAAATGTGGTAAAATGTGGTAAAAAATTTATATTTTTGGATATTGCTTGTCCTAAAATGGTAAATTTAATTGGAACATACGAGTGTAAAGCTGACGCCAAAGGAAGGCTTATGGTTGCTTCTTCGTTAAAGAAGCAGCTAAGTTCTGTTTTAGATGAAGGTTTTGTTGTAAAACGTTCAGTTTTTCAGCCATGTCTTGAGTTGTACCCAATGCAGGAGTGGAATGAAATGATGGCGAAAATAAATAAGTTAAATCGTTTCGTTAAAAAGAATAATGATTTTATTAGAAGGTTTACTGCTGGTGTTAAGGTGTTAGAGATGGATTCTACAGGGAGGGTTTTGATACCAAAAGATTTATGCGTGTTTGCGGGAATTGAAAAACAAGTTGTTTTGTCAAGTGCTGTAAATATTATTGAGATTTGGGATAAGAAGAAGTATGAAAGTGTAATTGAAGATACGGCTTCAGGTTTTGCAGAATTAGCTGAGGAAGTAATGGGAAATATAGAAATTGATGAGTAGTTATCATAAGTCGGTTTTACTAGAAGAGAGTGTTGATGCGCTTAATATAAAGGAAGATGGTGTTTATGTTGATGTGACATTCGGAGGTGGAGGTCATTCAAAAGAAATACTAAGTCGTTTGGGGGAAAATGGTAGGCTGTTTGCTTTCGATCAAGACGCTGATGCTTTGCAAAATACAATGCAAGATGATCGTTTTGTATTAATCAGTGAGAATTTTAGGTATATCAAGAGGTTTTTACGATTTCACGGTGTTCAAAAAGTTGATGGTGTTTTGGCGGATTTGGGTGTTTCGTCTTATCAATTTGATGAAGCTAAAAGAGGTTTTTCTACTCGTTTCGATGGTGAGTTGGATATGCGAATGAATCAGTCTTCAGGATTGTCAGCAAAAGTTGTAATTAATGAGTATGAGGAGGGGCATTTGGCGGATATTTTGTATTTGTACGGGGAATTGAGAAATGCGCGAGTGATTGCGAAACAAATTGTGAACTCAAGGTCAGAAAAAAGTATCGATACGAGTTTTGAGTTGAAAGAGGTTTTGAAAAGATTTTTGCCGAAAGCAAAGGAACATAAAATATTGGCTCAAATTTATCAGGCGATTAGGATTGAGGTGAATGAGGAGTTGGAAGTGTTAAAAGAATTCTTAATTCAGATTCCTGAGTTGTTAAATGAGGAGGGCAGACTGAGTGTTATCTCATATCATTCATTAGAAGATAGATTAGTGAAGAGGTTTATTAGAACGGGAAGATTTCAAGGTGAACCAGAAAAAGATTTTTATGGTAATACGAATGAGCCGATGAAGAAGATTGGGAAATTAATTGTTCCTACTCAAGATGAGATTAAAGTAAACAATAGAGCACGAAGTGCAAAATTGAGGATTGCAACATTAAAATAGTATGAGTCCAAGTTCTGGAGGTATATATGATTTGTTAAGAGGTAGTTTTCTAACGGATGAATCTGCGGCGAAAAACTGGCGTGTGATTTTCTTTGTGGTGGTTTTGTTATTGGTAATGATTTGGAGTTCTCATTCTGCTGACGAGAAAGCGGTAAAGATTGCTGAATTAAATGAGGTGAAGAGAGAGTTGAGGGCTGAGTATGTAGATACAAGTACGATTTTGATGCGTATGAAATTGGAAAGTGCAATTCGATTAAAAGTAAAAACGAATGGTTTAAGTCCAGCAGAAGATCCGCCACAAAAAATTAAAGTGATAATTAAAGAATAGATTATTGTCAGCAATTAAGAAAAACATATTAAATAAACTCTATATAGTAGCGACTGTTATGTCGCTTTTTCTGCTTGTTGTTGGTTTCAAGGTTTTTGAGTTGCAATATTTAGACGGAGATAAGTATAAGAAAAAAGCGTTAGAATCTACGATTAAAAATGATACCATTTTTGCTAATAAAGGAAATGTGTATGCTGCAGACGGAAATTTACTAGCAACATCAATTTCTAGTTATACAATTAGAATGGATGTGGTTTCTGTTGATGATAATGTTTTCGAAGAAAATATTGCAGGTTTAACTAAAGAGCTTGCTAAAATGCTTGGTAGGACTTCAAGTTACTACGAAAAAAAGTTAAGGGAAGCGAAGAGAGTTCGAAATAGGTACTTGTTAATAGCAAGAAATATTGGGTATAACGATTATATGCGAATGAAGAGTTTCCCAATATTTAAGTTGGGAGTTTATCGTGGGGGTTTTATTGCTGAACAAAAAACTGTAAGAGAGCATCCGATTGGTAAGATAGCAGAAAGAACTATTGGTTATAATGATCATCGTGGTGGTGCAGGAATAGAAGGAGCGTTTTCTAAGTTTATGCTGGGTAAAAACGGATGGAGAATGAAGCAAAAAATTGCAAAAGGTCAATGGAAACCAATTAATGACGTTAATGAGCAAGAGCCTGAAGACGGTAAGGATGTTATTACCACTATTGATGTAAATATTCAGGATATAACGCATCACGCTTTATTAAGGGAAATGGAATATTATGAAGCTGATCATGGTTGTGCTGTTGTAATGGAAACTGCTACAGGGGAAATTAAGGCTATTTCAAATTTAGGAAGAACTTCTACTGGTAAATATTACGAAAAAAGAAATTATGCGGTTTGGGAGAGTCATGAACCAGGGTCTACTTTTAAGCTAGCAAGTTTAATGGCTGGTTTGGAAGATAAAGTTATCGATACTTCAACTGTTGTTGATACTGAAAAAGGAAAGATTTACATTAATAACAGAAAGGTTGAAGATAGTGATAAGGGTGGTTATGGTAAAATATCATTAGCTCGAGTATTTGAAGTTTCTTCAAATGTTGGAATTGTGAAAGCGATTCAAAAACATTATGATAGTAATCCAAAAAAGTTTTTAAAACGAATGAAGCAGTTTGGTTTAGATCAGCAAACTGGAGTAAACATAATGGGTGAAGGAAAGCCTTACATTCCTTCTGTTCAAGAAAAAACATGGAGCCCTATTAGTTTGGAATGGATGGCGTGGGGTTATGGTGTTTCGTTGACGCCGTTGCAGACTTTAATGTTTTATAACGCTGTTGCAAATAATGGTGAGTTGATTAAGCCTCGTTTTGTAAAGGAACTAAGAGTGGCTGGAAAAACGGTCAAAAAATTTGATAAGAAAATTTTAAGGAAACGAATTGCTTCTCAAACAACAATTAATAAGGTGGTTCGTGTTATGGAAAATACTGTTAAGAAAGGAACGGCAAAAGGAATTTATTCTCCTAACTTTTCTATGGCAGGTAAAACGGGTACAGCCAAAAAATACATCCCAAGAACTAAGAATAAAAACGGTGAATATGAAGGTGGTTATTATTCTAATAGGAAGTATGTAGCGTCTTTTGTGGGATTCTTCCCTGTTAAAAATCCGAAATATTCATGTATTGTGGTTATTCATGAGCCAGATGTTATGAAAGGTTATTATGGGGCTAAAGTAGCGGCACCAGTATTCAAGGAAATTGCTCATAAGATTTATACCTCAAAACCTTCAAGTGTACAAATGGTCACAGATTCTATTGTTAGTAAAACAATTGATAAAGACTATAACAAGTATTTCGCGGTTGTAAGTAAATATAAGACCATAATGCCAAAAGTTATTGGTATGAGTGGTATGGATGCAATTTCATTGCTAGAAAATATGGGATTGAAAGTTAGTTTTTCAGGAATGGGAAAAGTGACAGAGCAATCAATTGAAAGAGGTGTGAAAGTTAAAAAAGGAACAACAATACATTTAAAATTATCGTAATTGAAAGTTTTAAAAGACATATTATATAAGGTGCCAGTCAATGCCGTTTTCGGAGATACAAATGTTCATGTGAATTCTATTCAGTTTGATAGCAGAAAGTTGTCTCCAAAAGATATTTTCGTGGCTTTAAAAGGAGTGACTGTTGATGGTCATGACTTTATCGAAAAAGCAATCAAATATAATGTTTCAGTTGTTGTTTGTGAAAGAGTTCCGGAAAATAAGGAATCTAGTATTACTTATGTAGAAGTTGTTGATTCAAGCGAGGCTCTTGCGATGATGTCTGCAAATTTCTACAATAATCCATCAAAAAAAATAAAGTTAATTGGGATCACTGGTACCAATGGAAAAACAACAATTGCAAGTCTTTTGTATGAGTTGTTCATGAGCTTAGGGAAAGGAGTCGGGTTGCTGTCAACTATTAAGATAATGATTAACGATCGTGAGTTTAAGGCAACCCATACTACTCCTGATTCTTTAACTATTAATAGGAGTTTAGCTGAAATGGTTAAGGATGGTATTGAATATTGTTTTATGGAAGTAAGTTCTCACGGAATTCATCAAAATCGAATAATGGGATTAGATTTTGTTGGTGGTGTATTTACGAATCTTTCTCATGATCATTTAGATTATCATCAAACTTTTGCTGAGTATCGAGATGTGAAGAAACGTTTTTTTGATCAATTATCTAAAGATGCTTTTGCGTTAACGAATATTGACGATAAAAACGGAAGTATAATGGTTCAAAACACCAAGGCGAAAAGGTTGTCATATGCCTTAAAAACGCTAGGGGATTATAAAGCCAAAATCTTAGAAAAGAGTTTCTCTGGTTCACTCTTAACTATAAACGGTGTTGAAATATGGACAAAGTTGATTGGGAATTTCAATGCTTATAATGTATTAGCTATTTACGGTGTGGCCGATTTATTAGGTGTTGATAATCTTGAAATTTTAAGAGGAATTAGCGAGTTGAATAGTGTAAGTGGAAGATTTCAATACGTGGTGTCAGAAGACAAGATTACAGCAATTGTTGATTATGCACACACACCAGATGCTCTTAAGAATGTCTTGGAAACGATTAATGGAATTAGAACAGGTAACGAAAATGTAATTACTGTTGTGGGTTGTGGTGGTGATCGAGATAAATTGAAAAGGCCAAAGATGGCGCATATTGCTTCTCAGTTAAGTAGTCAAGCGATTTTTACTTCTGACAATCCAAGGACAGAGGACCCTCAAGTCATTATTGATGAAATGGAAAAAGGAGTTTCTCCTGAAAATTATAAAAAGACATTATCTATTGTAGATAGAAAACAGGCGATCAAAACGGCTTATAAATTGGCTCAGCCTGGTGATATAATTTTAGTTGCTGGAAAAGGACATGAAAATTATCAAGAAGTGAATGGCGAAAGACGTTATTTTGATGATTTGGAGGAAATAAAAATGTGTTTTAATTAGTAATCGTTTAGAGGATGTTGTATTATTTATTTGAGTATTTAGAAAGTGAATTTAATTTAACTGGGGCAAGTGTTTTTCAGTTCATTACATTCAGGTCTGCAGCTGCTTTCATTCTGTCGTTGTTATTATCTACAATCTTTGGTAAGCGCGTTATTAATTATTTAAGAAGACTGCAGGTTGGTGAAACAATTCGAGATTTAGGATTAGATGGTCAAATGCAGAAAGCAGGAACACCGACAATGGGAGGTATTATTATTATTGCTGCGACTTTAATCCCCGCATTGTTATTAGCAAGATTAGATAACATTTATGTAACGATTCTTTTGATAACTAGCGTTTGGATGGGATTCATCGGTTTTACTGATGATTATATCAAAGTTTTCAAGAAAGATAAAGCTGGATTAAAAGGTGTTTTTAAAGTAATTGGTCAAGTTGGTCTTGGATTAATTGTGGGGGCAATGTTGTATTTCAGTCCGTCAGTTACTATTAAAGAGCAGCTACCGATTGAACAACAGGTAATTCAAGAAAACGGCAAAAGGCAGGTGTTTGGAGAGGCTCATAAATCTACAAAAACAACAGTTCCTTTTCTAAAAGATAACGAGTTAGATTATGCTAAGGCTCTTAGCTTTTTAGGAGATGGATACGAGAAGTATGCTTGGTTAATTTTTATTCCAATTGTCATTTTTATAGTAACAGGAATTTCGAACGGAGCCAATTTAACTGATGGAATCGATGGCTTAGCTGCGGGTTCTTCTGCAATTATGGTGCTGGTTTTGGCCTTATTTGCATGGGTTTCGGGTAATATAGTTTTTGCAGATTATCTGGATGTAATGTATATCCCAAATTCTGGAGAAATGACTGTTTTTGTATTGGCTTTTGCAGGAGCTTTGATTGGTTTCTTATGGTATAATACATATCCGGCACAGGTGTTTATGGGAGATACAGGTAGTTTAACAATTGGTGGAATCATTGCTGTAATTGCAATAGCAACCAGAAAAGAATTATTACTTCCGTTGCTTGCAGGAATATTTGTTATTGAGAATTTGTCGGTGATATTGCAAGTTGGATATTTTAAATATACCAAGAAGAAGTATGGTGAAGGAAAAAGAATTTTTAAAATGGCTCCTCTACATCATCATTATCAGAAATTGAACTATCACGAAAGTAAAATTGTGACTCGTTTTTGGATTATAGGAATTTTATTGGCAGTATTTTCTATAGTTACATTGAAATTGAGATAATGAAAAAGTTAGTCGTTTTAGGTGGTGGAGAAAGTGGTGTTGGTACTGCTATTTTAGGAAAGAAACAGGGGTTTGATGTCTTTGTTTCTGATTTCGGAGAAATAAGTCAAGAATACAAAGAAGTTCTTTTACAGTATAATATAAATTTTGAAGAAAAACAACACACTCGAGAAGTGATTTTTAAAGCAGATGTTGTAATGAAAAGTCCAGGTATTCCTGATAAAGTACCGGTGATTCAAGAGTTACGATCAGAGGGGATTTCAGTTATTTCCGAAATCGAATTTGCAGGAAGATATACAAATGCAAATATTATCGGGATAACTGGTTCTAATGGGAAAACAACAACAACATTGCTTACCTATCATTTATTAAAAAACACTGGTTGTAATGTTGGAATTGGTGGGAATATTGGTGAAAGTTTCGCTAAACAAGTTGCTCAGAATTCCTACGAAAATTATGTGTTAGAGTTAAGTAGTTTTCAGTTGGATGGTGTTGAGGATTTTAATTCTCATATCGCAATGATTACAAATATAACACCTGATCATTTAGATCGATATGATTACGATTTTAATAAATATATCACTTCAAAATTTAGAATAGTAAAAAATCAAACTTTAAATGATTTTTTCATTTACGATTTAGACGATAAAGTAATAACGAATTGGTTAAAAGCTAATCCAGTAAAATCAAAATTAGTTCCTTTTTCAATGAAAAAAGAATTGAATTATGGAGCATTTTTTAGGGAGAATAATATAGTAATAAGATTAAACGAAGAAGAGTATATAATGAATACATCCTATTTAACAGTTAAAGGAAAACACAATACAAAGAACGCAATGGCTTCAATGTTGGCGGCTAAATTGTTGAAAGTAAGAAATCAATCAATTACTGAAAGTATGTCGAGTTTTGAAGGAGCTGAGCATCGCTTGGAGAAAGTACTCAAAGTGGAAGGAGTGTCTTACATAAATGATAGTAAAGCGACAAATGTAAATGCTACATTTTACGCACTAGAATGCATGGATAAACCAACAGTATGGATTGTCGGTGGAGTTGATAAAGGAAATGATTATAGTGATTTGTTGCCTTTAGTTCGAGAAAAAGTAAAGGCAATTATTTGTTTAGGTTTAGATAATCAGAAAATCATAAATACGTTCCAGAATGTGGTAGAGGTTATTGTGGAAACTGCTGGAGCAGAAGAAGCGGTAAAAGTATCACATAAGTTAGCAGAGAAAAACGATGTAGTATTGTTGTCTCCAGCTTGTGCAAGTTTTGATTTGTTTGATGATTACGAAGATCGTGGACGTCAATTTAAAAGTGCAGTAAGAAGTTTATAGTAAGCATTGAAAACGATATTTAAACATATCAAAGGAGATCGTACTATTTGGGCAATTGTTGCTATGTTGGCAATATTGTCTTTTATGCCTGTGTATAGTGCTAGTACAAATCTTGTGTATGTAGTTGGGAATGGTTCTACTACAGGGCACTTAATCAAGCACGTAGCTCTATTGATTATGGGCTTTGTTATTTTATATGGAGTTCATAAAATACCATATAGATATTTTAGTGGAGGTTCAGTATTAATGCTGCCAATTGTTATATTGTTACTAATTTTTACAATTGCGCAAGGCAATACTATTGGAGGAGCAAACGCCAGTAGATGGATTCGTATTCCCTTTGTTGGAGTAGGTTTTCAAACGTCAACATTAGCTGGTTTGGTGCTGTTGGTTTATGTAGCTAGATATTTAGCAAAAAATAAAGAGAAGCAGATTGTTTTTAAAGAGAGTGTGATTCAGTTGTGGCTGCCAGTAGGGTTAGTATTGATATTAATTCTTCCTGCAAACTTTTCAACAACGGCAATTTTGTTTTTCATGATTATTTTATTGACTTTTATTGGGGGGTATCCGATCAAATATATTGCCAATGTAGTTGGGATTGGAATTGTAGCATTAGGATTGTTTATTCTGGTAGCAAAGGCTTTTCCTGATTTAATGCCAAACAGAATTCATACTTGGGAGAAAAGGATTTCAGGATTTTTATCGGGAGAGAGTGAGGAGAATTATCAGGTTGAAAAGGCAAAAATAGCAATAGCAACTGGGGGAGTTACAGGTAAAGGTCCTGGTAAAAGCGTTCAAAAGAATTTCTTGCCTCAATCTTCGTCGGATTTTATTTATGCAATTATTGTTGAAGAGTATGGTTTGGTAGGGGCGGTATTTGTACTATTTATTTATTTTTTATTGCTGTTTCGAATTGTTATTTCAGCAAGAAAAGCTACCACAATTTTTGCTACACTGTTAACAATAGGTGTCGGTTTGCCTATTGTATTTCAAGCTATGATTAATATGGCGGTAGCAGTAAATTTGTTTCCGGTAACTGGGCAAACTTTACCGTTAATCAGTAGTGGGGGTACATCTATTTGGATGACTTGTTTTGCCTTAGGAATGATTTTAAGTGTGAGTGCTTCTAAAAATGAAACTGAAGAATCTATTTTGGATGATAATCCACTTGATATATTGCATGAAACTATATAATTAAAGAGAAATGGAAAAGTCTTTAAGAGTCATAATGAGTGGTGGAGGAACAGGAGGTCATATTTATCCTGCTATAGCTGTAGCTAATGAAATTAAGCTGCGTTATCCTCATGCGGAAATTTTGTTCGTGGGGGCGAAAGACAAAATGGAGATGGAAAAGGTTCCACAGGCGGGATATAAGATCAAAGGTTTGTGGATTTCTGGGATTCAAAGAAAACTAACGTTAAAGAACTTATTATTTCCAATAAAGTTAATTAGTAGCTTGTGGAATGCCTATAAAATTATAAGAAAATTTAAGCCAAATGTAGTTGTTGGTACTGGCGGTTTTGCCAGTGGACCAACGTTAATGGTTGCAAATAAAAAGGGAATACCAACATTGGTTCAAGAACAGAATTCTTTTCCTGGTATTACCAATAAGTTATTGAGTAAAAAGACTAATAAGATTTGCGTTGCTTATGATAATTTAGAGAGGTTTTTCCCGAAAGAGAAAATAATTAAAACTGGGAATCCAGTTCGACAAGATTTGTTGTTGATTCATTCTAAAAGAGAAGAAGCGATAGAGTTTTTTAAACTTGATAGAAATAAGAAAACTGTTTTGATTATCGGTGGAAGTTTAGGAGCCAAAAGGATTAATCAACTAATTGAATTAGAGTCAGACTTTTTAAAAGCACAAAATATTCAATTGCTATGGCAATGTGGAAAGTTGTATTATGAGGAGTACAAGCAGTATAATGATGTAGAAGGAATTCAAGTGTATCCGTTTTTAAATCGTATGGATTTAGCTTATGCTGCGACGGATTTTATTATCTCAAGATCTGGAGCGAGTTCTGTGTCGGAATTATGTATTGTAGGAAAACCAACCATATTTATTCCCTCTCCGAATGTGGCAGAAGATCATCAAACTAAAAATGCAAAGGCAATTGTCGATAAACATGGAGCTTTATTGTTAAAAGAAAGTGATTTAAATACATTTTCAGTAGTTTTTGAAACTCTGATAAAGGACGAAGGTAAACAAGAAAGTTTGAGTGAGAATATAAAAGAGTTGGCGCTTCCAAACGCAACAACTCATATTGTAAATGAAATTGAAAGATTGATAGAGTAGTGGATTTAAAAAATATACATAACGTTTATTTTATCGGTATCGGTGGTATCGGAATGAGTGCTTTGGCAAGGTATTTTTTTAAAAACTATAAAAAAGTAGCAGGTTATGATAAAACACCTTCTCCTTTAACAAAAGAACTTGAAAATTTAGGAATTGAAATTCATTATGATGATAATCTCTCTTTGGTTTCTCAAAACTTTCTAAATAAAGAAAATAGTATCGTAGTTTATACGCCTGCTATTCCAAATAGTCATAAAGAATTGTCTTATTTCCTGCAAAACGATTTCCATGTTTTGAAAAGAGCGGAAGTTTTAGGGAAAATTACCGAGAATACATTTTGTTTAGCGGTAGCTGGTACTCATGGAAAAACAACAACAAGTTCTATTTTAGGACATATCATGCAGCCGTTTAATGCAACTTCTTTTTTAGGAGGAATTACGGAGAATTATAATTCAAATTTGATTCTTGGAAAAGATGAAGTTTCTGTTGTTGAAGCAGATGAATATGATCGTTCTTTTTTGCAGTTATCACCGAATATTGCATGTGTAACTTCTATGGATGCTGATCATCTAGATATCTATGGAGAACATAATTCTTTGTTAGAATCATTTAAAGAATTTTCTAACAAAGTCACAGAGAAATTAATTGTAGCTAAGGGACTTGAATTAGAAGGGTTAACTTATGCTATTGATGAGGATGCTGATTACAAAGCTTTCAATTTAAGAGTGGGTAATGGTGCGTATCTTTTTGATGTTGCTACTCCACAAGGAATTATTACTGATATTGAGTTTAGTTTACCAGGAAGGCATAATATCATGAACGCTTTGGCTGCTTTGGGGATGGCAAATTGTTATGGTGTTTCTTTAGAAGATATTAAATCTCAGTTAAAAACGTTTGCTGGAGTTCAGAGACGTTTTTCATATAAAATAAAAGAAGATAATTTAGTTTTAATAGATGATTATGCACATCATCCGACAGAGATAAAAGTAGTTGCGTCAGCAGTTAGGGAAATGTATCCTGATAAGAAAGTCTTGGCTGTTTTTCAACCTCATTTATATTCAAGAACTAAAGATTTTATTGAAGAGTTTGCCTACGAGTTGTCAAAATTTGATGATTTGGTTTTGTTAGATATTTATCCTGCTCGTGAATTACCCATGGAAGGAGTAACATCAAAATGGTTACTGAGTAAAATAAAATCTGAAAATAAGTGTTTGTTGTCTAAGGAAAAGATGAAAAATTATGTGAAAGAGTCAGATGCAAGTGTTGTTTTGATGTTGGGAGCCGGAGATATTGGTCTGTTAGTGAAAGAAGTAAAAGAAGTAATGATAAATCGTGTAAAAAAAGTATGAATAGACAGATAATTATTTCTTCAATATTTGTTTCTTTGCTGCTTGTTTTGTCGATATTATACGGCTTTTCAAAAAATAGAAATTTAGACAGAAATGTGTATTCTATTCAGGTTAATTTTGCTGATGGTGATAATTCATTTTTAACACACGAGACGGTTAATAAATTGTTAATACAAAGTGAGGTAGCTGTTATAAACAAAGCAAAAAGAATCATAGATTTACATAGTCTAGAGGAAAAGGTGTTGGCGAATCCATATGTAGATAAGGCGAAAGTTTTTGTCACACCAGGGGGATTAATTAAAACTCATATTTCACAAAAGGAACCTATAGCCAGAATTATTTCTGGTGACCAGATGTTTTATATTGATGATGAAGGATATGAATTTCCATTGTCAACAAATTATTCTGCGCGAGTGCCATTGGTAAAAGGAGAAAATTTATCTTCTAATATTGAAGAAATCACGAAGTTAATTCGATTTATTTCTAAAGATGATTTTCTTAAAAAGGAAATTACAGGTGTTCGAGTTACGAATATTAAAGAGTACATCTTACATGTACGAAGTGGAGATTATACCATTCATTTTGGAAAGTTTGACAACGTGAATGTGAAGTTTAAAAAGTTAAAGGCTTTTTATAATAAATCGTTAAAAGACAAATCGATTAATAAATACGAGACAATTAATTTAAAGTACCGCAACCAAGTGGTTTGCACAAAACAAAATCAAGATGGAAAACAATAAAATCGCAGTTGGTTTAGATATCGGAACGACCAAAATTGTTGCCATGATTGGACGAAAGAACGAATATGGTAAAATTGAAGTCCTTGGTATTGGAAAAGCGAAAAGCTTGGGTGTAAAGCGTGGTGTAGTAAATAATATTACTCAAACAATACAGTCGATTCAACAAGCAGTTGATGAGGCAGAAAGTGTTTCGGGACAAAGAATAAATGAAGTAGTTGTAGGTATTGCGGGTCAACATATAAGAAGCCTGCATCACAGTGATTATATCACTCGTGAACATGCTGATGAAGTAATTGAAGAAAGCGATATCGAGAATTTGGTAAACCAAGTTCACAAATTGGTAATGTTGCCAGGTGAAGAAATTATCCATGTGTTGCCGCAAGAATTTAAAGTTGACAGTCAGCCCGATATCAAAGAACCAATCGGTATGTATGGTGGCAGACTAGAAGCAAACTTTCATGTAGTGGTAGGACAAGTTTCGTCAATTCGTAATATCGGAAGATGTGTTAAAAGTGCTGGGTTAAATTTAAGCGATATCACATTAGAGCCTTTAGCTTCTGCATCAGCGGTTTTAAGTCAAGAAGAAAAAGAAGCAGGTGTTGCTTTAATTGATATTGGTGGAGGAACAACAGATTTGGCAATTTTTAAAGATGGGATTATCCGTCATACAGCAGTAATTCCTTTCGGGGGAAATGTAATTACTGAAGATATCAAGGAGGGATGTTCTATTATTGAAAAACAAGCTGAATTATTGAAAATAAAATTCGGGTCGGCTTGGCCTGGAGAAAATAAAGAAACAGAGATTGTCTCCATTCCAGGATTAAGAGGTAGAGAACCTAAAGAAATTACACTCAAGAATCTTTCTAAGATAATTCATGCAAGAGTTCAAGAAATTATTGAGCATGTATATTTAGAAATAAAAAATTACGGACACGAAACCCAAAAAGGGAAATTGATAGCTGGTATTGTTTTAACAGGAGGAGGATCTCAGTTAAAGCATTTACGTCAGTTAGTCGAATATATTACAGGAATGGATACCAGAATCGGATATCCGAATGAACATTTAGCTGGTGATAGTGATGATGTTTTATCAAGCCCGTCTTACGCAACTGCTGTAGGACTTTTAATGGAAGGTTTAGAAAAACAATCAACAATTATCGAAGAGGAACCAGTAATTGTTCAGAAACAAGAAGTGAATGCTGATTTAGATCCTGCAGAGGAATCACAAGAAGTTGTGGAAGAAAAGCAAGAGGAGAAAACTGTGAAACGAGGTAAATCTTTCTTAGAGAAATTTACAGAAAGATTTAAGGAGTTTTTAGACAACGCAGAGTAAAAAATTAATTAAGAGATAAAGAGTTTAAACAAAAAGAAGAGTTATTATGAGCGCAGAATTTGATAACATTTCATTTGATATGCCAAAAACACAATCAAACACAATAAAAGTGATTGGTGTTGGAGGTGGAGGTAGCAACGCAGTAAATTACATGTATAATAAACAAATTCACGGTGTTGATTTTGTAATCTGTAATACTGATTCCCAAGCATTAGAAAATAGTCCAATACCTAATAAAATTCAATTAGGAGCGCACTTAACTTCTGGTTTAGGTGCTGGAGCCAATCCTGAAGTTGGAGCACAAGCTGCTGCTGAAAGTATCCAGGAAATTCAGCAGATGTTAAATACACACACAAAAATGGTGTTTATTACTGCTGGAATGGGTGGTGGTACCGGAACTGGTGCTGCTCCAATTATCGCAAAAATAGCGAAGGATATGGATATCCTAACTGTTGGAATTGTAACAATGCCTTTCCAATTTGAGGGAAGAATGCGCTCAAAACAAGCTCAAAAAGGAATTGATGAACTTCGAAGAAATGTTGACTCTTTAATAGTTATCAATAATAATAAATTACGCGAAGTATACGGAAACTTAGGATTTAAATCTGGTTTCTCGAAGGCAGATGAAGTTTTAGCTACTGCAGCGAAAGGAATAGCAGAAGTAATTACACATCACTATAAGCAAAATATTGATTTACATGATGCAAAAACAGTATTAGCAAATAGTGGAACTGCTATTATGGGGTCTGCAAGAGAAGCAGGAGATAATCGTGCTAAGAATGCAATTATTAAAGCACTTGATTCTCCGTTATTAAATGATAACAAAATTACAGGAGCAAAGAATGTCTTATTGTTAATTGTATCAGGTTCAAACGAGGTTACTTTAGACGAAATCGGAGAGATTAACGATTATATTCAAACAGAAGCGGGGTATGATGCAAATATCATTATGGGTATTGGTGAAGATGAAGCTCTAGAAGAAGGAATTTCTGTAACTGTTGTAGCAACTGGTTTTGCTCAAGATCAGCAACAAACTATTAATAATGTAGAAACAAAAAAGATTGTTCATACATTAGAAGAAGATCAAAAAGCTACTTATGATTTCGATCAAAAACCTGTTTTAAAATCTCCAACATTGGATCAGCCTAAACCAACTAAAAAAACAGGAGAGAAAGTTGTTCATATTTTAGATTTGAATGAGGAGGAAAAAGTAGTTCTTCCAATGTCAGATATTGTGAAAACTACAGAAACTATAAAAAACATAGAAGTTGATTTTGAAGAAGTTTCGTATGAAAATATTACAGCGGTTCCAGCAGCTGAATTTGTAATAACTAATGTTAAAAAAAAGCAAGAAATTACACAGGGAAAAGAAGTGACTCCTGCGATTCAACAAAACTTATTATTTGATTTACCCTTAAATTCGTATGAAGAAATTAAGTCAACTCAAACGATAGAAAATGAACTTTTAAAAACAACTGAAGCTATCAGGAATATTGAGGTAGTTGCTGAAGAGGTAAAACCAGTTTATGAGAAAAGATATGTACTTGACGACTTTGATATACAACCAACAATAGGAAAAAGTTCTGTTCCCGAAGTAGAGGCGAAGGAAGAGGAAGCATTACAATTTGAGGTTCGAACAAAATCAGAGGGAACTGTAAGTGAAGATAGTTCAAGTGATGAAGCTTCACCTTTGAGTTTAACGATTACAGAGTTACAGAGAAGAGCAAAGGAGCGTAGGGAAAAGATGAAAGGATTTAATTATAAATTCTCTGATCAAGTTAATAAGAATATTGATGATATTGAGCGTCAACCTGCTTATAAAAGGTTAGGCGTAGATTTAGATACTAATACTAAAATTAGTAAAACGGAAACTCCATTGGATACAAGTTCGGATGATTTTCCGCTTCGCTCAAATAATTCGTTTCTACATGATAATGTAGATTAATATATAGCAAACACAAATTTGAAATCTAGATGAATCAGGGTTGTTTTATTTGTATTTTTGAAAAGCAGAACAAGAAATTACATAAATGAGCATACAGAAGGAAATTACAGAAAAAATGAAAGAGGCTATGAAGGCTAAAGATACAGTTGGTTTAACTGCTCTGAGAGCTTTAAAGTCGGCTTTTTTATTAGCTAAAACAGAAGCAGGTGCTGGTGAATTAACTGCTGAGCAAGAATTGAAAATTATTCAAAAACAAGTGAAGCAGAGAAAAGATAGTGCTCAAGTTTATATTGAACAAAATAGACAAGATTTAGCAGATCCGGAATTAGCTGAAGCTCAGATTTTAGAACGGTTTTTACCAGAACCATTAAGTGAAGATGAAATATCAAAAGTTGTTATTGAAGTTATAGCTGAAACTGGTGCTGAAGGAATGAAAGACATGGGAAAAGTAATGGGGATTGTATCTAAGAAATTAGCTGGTCAAGCTGACGGAAAAACAATTTCTGTAATTGTAAAACAAAAGTTATCTTAGAATAGTTTTCGGCCTAGTAGTTCAACTGGATAGAATATCAGATTTCGGCTCTGAGGGTTAGGGGTTCGAATCCTCTCTAGGTCACCAATATATTTTTTGCAAACAATAAAATTTTTATTAAATATTGAAAACCAACAATTTATTGTTGGTTTTCTTTTTTTTATTTGCTAGATGAAAAAAAACGAGCATAAAAATGACCTAACAAACTACCCAGAAAATTTATCTGGGAAGTTTTTTAAAAAGTTAGATTATTAAATTTTTCTCAGAACAGGTTATGAATCAATTTATTTTAGAACGAAAGCATAATACTATTCCATTCTTCATTTCTAAAAATGAAGTTATTGAGCTTGCTTGTGTTTTTAATTGCGGATGTTTTGGGTTTGATTTTATGAATTATTCGCTCACAGAACTCCAATTCTCACCCCTCTTTATTCTATGAATTTGAGTATCGGATACACCAAAACGTCTTGCAATCTTACTTATTTTGTTTCTTTTATTTTTTAATTGTCGTTTTATTATTTTTACTTTTCCTTCGTTAAGTTTACCTATTTTTTTACTTCTGTTTTCAACGATTTTTTCCCAGTTAGGGTTGTTAAATTGGTGAAGTTCTTTTTCTCTTTTAGTGGCCCATTTTAAATTTTCTAATCGGTTATCTGTTTTATCATAATTTAAATGTATCACGTAAACCCCATCATTTTGATCTAGAAAATGTTCAGCTACGAGTTTATGAACATATCTGCTAGTTGATTTGCCGTTTCGCTTCTGTTTGAGTGGTAAGTTTTGATAGCCGTTAATGTATGTTTTTTTTACTTCAAATTCATTTTGACCCTTACAGTTTATAATTCGTCCGTAATTTGATATTTTAAATTTTTCGTTGTCGGCAATTCCTGCGTCGAATTTAATTTTCTTCCATTCTTCGTTCCAATAATTTCGTATCATTCTAAATATTTTTTGAAATGCACTAAATGTTTAATTACAGAATTTCTATGTATAGCAAGTTCTGTTTACATTAGTTTCTCATTTCGAAATTTTTAATCAAAATTATTTCAAATTCATTAACCCTTTTTGTTATCAATTGTAATTGTCTTATAATCTTGAGCTTTACTGACATCAAGATTTCTTCTTACAAGTCTTTTTCTTTCGAAGTCTATAGTTTTCAAATCTAATACACGAATCCTGTGGTTATTCATTGTGCGATAATAGTATTTTAAAGATTTTGTGTCCGCTGCTGTTGTGTATTGAGTGTCCCCTAAAATTGAAGGATCGTGTTTAGTGCCCATGGTACCAATAGGAATATCAAAATTATTTAAAATTCTAAAAGCTTCGGAAATTGCTCTCTCTCCATTTTCGAGAGCGGTTACAGAATTTCGCATCGCTGTAGCTCTAACAAATCGAGATGGAGGGGTATAATCTCCTGGTAAACCCAACATACCACTACCTGCTCCTGTTGGAGTTATTTCGAGTGTACCTATTTTTACAGGTGATATTTCTTCAACACCAATTGAAATGTAGTTTTTAAGATTGGTTAAATGCCAAGGATAATCGGGGCTATTGGTTAAAACTCCAACAGAATTATCATATATATGTAGTTGTTCGTTAGTATACTCTATAATTATACTATTTCCATCTTTATCTGAAACCATGTAGTGTAATGGAGCGGTAATTCCTCCTATTTCTTTTTCAGGTTTTGGAACTACTCGCACCTTTCGAAGTAGATCTCTTACGTCTTGAGTTGTTTTACAACTAGAAAGTAATAATAAGGCCATTTCACCAGGGGTTATTGATGAATCAGCTTTATCCTTAATAAATGATTGATATGAGGCATATCTAGGTAAATAGAGAACAGAAACAGCAAGTCCTTTTTCATTAAGACCATCTGCAACTCGAGGATCTTGAAGTGCATTAATGCCTACAAATCCATATTTTCCAACCCATGTCATACCAATAATCTTATCTTGTAACTCTGTTCGATAAGTATAATTTCGAGGATAGACCAATAGCTCGGGTTGCATATCGTAAGCACCCCATTCCATGGTTCTTGCTTGAATAAAAGCCCCATTCTTACTTTTTAAAGTTATTCCCGTACACTCTGGTAATTCCTTTTTGTTATTTAGATTTACCGTAAAACTTAAGTGTACCAAAACACTAAAGAATAATATGATTTTCAAAAAAAATCTCATGTGATACTCTGTTTTTTTATCAATTAGAAAAATCTACTTTTAATTTACAAATTAAATTTATTTTGATCTTAATCATATTCATTTATAACTTGACTAGTGCTTTTATTTTTGAAGCTCAGTCCTAATAGCAGTCAAAAATACCTCTTTAACTGTTCCATTAGCAATTATAATGTTTGTTTTTCTTTTTTGTAAGCCTTTATAAACCGGTATCGGTTTAGTTTTATGAGGAAAATATTTTTAAATTCTTATTATCTCTTTTTAAGAAAGAATCTTTCGAATATTTTTCAATTGTCTGCAATTCAATCAAAGTAATGGTTTGCGAACTATTTTATTGTTTTGAATATCCATTTTTAATTCTGTAAAATTAAAACCTTTTGTAAAGTATACTTTTAAGTTTTGCCCATTTTGCAATCAGATCGTAATAGTTACTTTACCATTTTTAGCACTGTAAATAAAATTTAAATTTATAAAGAAAAATAAATCATGAACAAGTAAAATGTTTTGATATTATTTGCTCCATTCTTCTTTGGAGTTGAAAGTTGAATTAAAACTTATAAATATATCTACTTAATTCGTGTCTTTTTTCAGGGCTGAATTCAATATTATTGAATTTTTAATATTGATTAACTAGTTTCTTACAGTTGGCTCTGATGATTATTGTATTTAGTGATTTCATATTTCGGGTTGAAAAATAAAATTAAGCAAAAATTAATTAACTCCAAATTAATTTTTAAAACATAAAAAATATTCTGAACAGTTTTTTATAATGTATATGAGAAAGATAATAATCACAACTGAAGAATTATATTATCCATACTTTATCCTTTGGCAAAGTCGCTTTCTTTTCAAAGATGTTTTCGGTAAATTCTAAACTATTTCTCTGTTTTTTCTTTTGCTCTAAAGCTATTTGCTAAATTTATTGCTCATTGATTTTTACAGGAGTATTTATTTACTTTGATAATGATCAGTTCCTCAAAGAATTGAATATTTTTTAGAAATTTTCAATTCACCTCAGTAATTTGTGACTTACAGGAGTTTCTTTTGGAATCGAAGTAGCTTTTTAATGAGCGAATTTTTTTCATCTTTTTTCATGTTCAATCAAAATTTGATTACCTTTTATCTCAATATTTAGATTAACTCAAATATTATCAATAGCTGAATTTATATTGCTGTTTTGAACCGATCATGTCTGTGTTATTTACTAGAAACTCTAACCATGAGTCAATTCTCCATATTCAATATTGTTGTCTTATAAACATGGAGTCATTAAAAGTGAAGTAAAAACTAATATTAATAAAAAAGGCTTATTTCATTTTTAGATCTTTTATAGTTTAATTTTTAAAGTTGGTAGTTCTAGCCTTTATGAAAACAAAATAATATTAAGTAAAATTAGGAATCAATTAGATTAAAATCTGATATTTGAGAAATACTGGAGTATAAATATTTGTATTCGCATTTGTGGACTATATTAAATATTATAATAGTTGTTTTTTAATTATTTTTGAATTTAGGCATATCTAGAGTAGGTAATTTAAAAAAACATTAATTGACGTATAATTTATTAGATAAAACAAATGTTGACCTCTTATTGATATGTATTGCTAATTCTCATAAACTTCTCATTTAATTGTTTCAGATGTTGTTTATGTTTCGTTATGATTTATTCATTAATCCTCCGTAGGTCACAAAATTCATAATATGAGTAAAAAGGTATATCATAAAAATTCGAAAAGAGCAGTTTCTAAAATACGTAAGCTGCATATTCGAAAGGGCATTAAGGAAGAAAGAATTTTATTTCTTGATAAAGTAATAATATTGCTGTATTTGGCAGTCGGATTTTTCCCTCACATGAACGCTTTTGATGTAGCCATAACACAGTGGTATTATATATCGATTGTTAATGTAATAACATTAGTTTATCTTAAGTTTTACAAGAATTTTATAGAAGTTGATTTTCATCACAAAATTGCAAAATTTACTTTTTTGGGAGCATTACTCTTTTTATTTATCTCATGTCTATCTATTGTAAAATCAATATCTGTTTCCGAAAGTATTGTTTTCATCTGCATACTTTTAAATACATTGATTGCGTTTTTTAATTTATACCTTATTGTTAAGGATAAACTAGTAGAATTATTTCTGTTTATTGTTTACACGGTCATTGGATTTTTAGTGATTGAATCACTTCAAGTAATTCACCATTTTGCAATTTTAAATGGAAGTGAGCCAAGAAGTGGAGAACTGTTTTTGGAGCTAAATCCTACTTATGGAAATAGAAATATTTTAGCTGCTAGTTTAATTGTAAAATTAGCTTTTACATTTTATGTGTTTTTTAGAGCTAGAAATAAATTTGAATATTTTTTGAGCCTATGTGTTATTTATATTTCTGTGTTTGCTATTCTAATTATTGGAGCAAGAACTGCTATTTATAGCTTACCAATTATTTTTTTAATCCTAATTACTGGCAAGTTTTATGTTGATAAGCATAAAGCTATTTCAGAATTGAAAAAGTATCTAACTCCCTTATTGATAATTCTTTCTTTGTCACTTATAAGTGCTTTATCTATTAATAAGATTCATAAAGGAAAGTTCAATAAGTTTGCTGATTTAGTTTTTACCAAAAAAAAGAAAGATTTATATAGGGGAGAAGATATTGAAATATCTTTTGCTAGTGATAGTGGAAGAAAAGAATTTTGGGTAGCAGCATTGAATGGTTTTCAATCCAATCCAGTTTTAGGAGTTGGTTTGGGTAATTGGAAATTAATTAAAAAGGAAGAACTTATTAAAAGTAATAAAAATGGCAACCATTTTTATCCTAGAAGAGTACATAATGATTTTTTACAAGTGCTATCGGAAGTAGGGGTTTTAGGTTTTTTATTGTTTATTGGTCTATTTGGATTAGTTTATTATGTTTTAATAATAAGTTTTTTCAAAGAGAAAGATAAAGATTTAAAACTTATAGTTTTGGTTACATTTTCAGGATTTATAGCGTATAGTTTAGATTCACTAATTAACTTCCCATCCGAACGAACACCAATTCAAATATTAGGATTTCTATTAATCGTTATAGCACTGAGTTTATTAAAAAGAACTGATAGAATTTCAATTCATAAGTATTTAAAATACGGATTAATTGGTTTAGGAATTATTCTTATTTATTTGAATCATCAAATGTTTACTTCTGCTAAATATCAAATGATTGTTAGTAATAATATTCGAGGGAAAAATATTCTCGAGGATAAGTATAAAATAGGATATGATCAAATGAATAAGTTATACCCTTCTTTTCCTACCCTAAATTTCATGGGGCAACCAATCGATTACGCGAAGGCAGTATTGGCCTACAGTGAAGGTAAGTATATACAAGCTATGAATCATCTAGATTTAGCAATAAAAGAATCACCACATTCTTTAGAACACTATGCTTTTAAATCAATGATTTTTAGATCAAATAAATTGTATCGAAATCAGGATAGTTCTATACACTATGCTCAAAAAGTGTTTTATCAAAGACCAGGGCTTATAAATCAATATAGAATTCTTAAGAAGTATTATGTTAAAGAAAAGGATACATTATTGTTACTAGACTTAATCAATAAGCATCATAGTTTCCTACCCAAAAATGAAGATGCCTGGATAGATAAGATTAATTTTTATTTGAAATATCCGAAGAACCTTAAAAGAGCTTTTGAGCTAATTGATTCGGCGAAGGTAGTTTTACCAGATAGTGAGCGAGTTCAAGGATTAAAAATTTTTGGTAATAAATCAAAAACAGAAATTATTTCAGGAAGAGATGGTGTTAAAATTAAAAAGTTAAAGCTTCAATCCGTTTTAAATAATGCAAGTAAATTATTTAGTCAGAAAAAATACAATGATGCATATTTAGAGTTTAATAAAGGTCTTCAAATGTCCCCTAAAAATGAGAATATTCGTTTAAGTCTTGCACTTACTGATATTAAATTGAAGAGATATAAAGAAGCAATTCAAAAACTAGATATGGTAATTCAATCAAATAAAGTTACTAATGGAAAACCTGAGTATAATAGAGGCTTATGTCATTTAAGATTAAATAATAAAGAGGCTGCCGGTATTGATTTTAGAACTAGTTATAAAAAGGGTTTCTCCATGGCCAAATCTTTAGATAAGAGAATTCTTAATTATTAAAGTAGAATCGTATTATGAAATCTTACTTTTATTTTAAAGTAGCAACATTTGTTATAAGTGGCCTTACGATTTTTGCTAATATTTTCGAGTCTATTTATGTAAGTATTTTTAATAAACCAATTTTTGTTCATTTATATTTTAGAAAGAAAAAATTACCACGAAAAAAGAAGGAATTTTTAAATGATGTTGCCTTCTACAAGAATTTGTCACTACAGTATCAATCGTATTTTGAGCATCGACTTGTTAATTTTTTCAGAAGATATGATTTTATAGTAAGAGATGGTTTTGAATTAACTCCAGAAGTAAAAGTTTTAATTGCGTCCTCTTATATTAAGTTGACTTTTGGTATGAGGAATTATAATTGTTCTACTTTTAATAAAATATTGATTTATCCGACTACTTATTATTCAACGATAACAAATAAATATCATAAAGGAGAATTCAATCCAGCAATGAAAATGATAGTTTTCTCATGGGAAGATTTTCTATTGGGAGAAATAGTTACAAATGATAACTTAAATTTGGGTATTCATGAGTTTACGCATGCATTAACATTTCACGGAAAAAAGTCCAAGGATAAAAGTTCTAAGATATTTTACAGGGTTTTTCTTGAGCTTTTGAAGTTCATGAAAAACCCTGCCAATTCAACTGTAATAGTTAGATCGAATTATTTTCGAGATTATGCAAATACAAATGCATTAGAGTTTCTCTCAGTTATTATGGAGCACTTTTTTGAAACTCCTGAAGATTTAAAGAGAAATTTTCCTGAATTATTTTTTAAGATTGAAAAAATGCTTAATTACAAAGCGATTTTAAACCAGCAATTGTCTCAGTAGGATTTTCACTTTTAAAAACATAGCTTCCGGCTACTAGTACATCTGCACCAGCTTCTGTTAATTGTCTTGCGTTTCTGTTTGTAACTCCACCGTCAATTTCTATTAAAGTATTTGACCCTGAAATTGTAATTAAATCTTTTAATTGATTTACTTTTTTATAGGTATTTTCAATGAATGATTGTCCACCAAACCCAGGATTTACACTCATAATACAAACTAAATCCAAATCAGCTATAATATCTTCTAAAACAGAAATAGATGTGTGAGGGTTCAGTGCAACTCCAGCTTTCATTCCAGCTGCTTTAATTGCTTGAATAGTTCTGTGTAAGTGAGTACAAGCCTCATAATGAACGGTTAGAATATTTGCGCCCAAATCTGCAAAAGTATTGATGTATCTGTCAGGATCAACAATCATTAAATGTACATCAATGGTTTTGTTGGCATGCGATGAAATTGCTTTTAATACTGGCATTCCAAATGATATATTAGGTACAAAAACACCATCCATAATATCTATGTGGAACCAATCAGCTTTACTGTTGTTAACCATTTCTACATCTCTTTGTAGATTTCCAAAATCAGCCGCTAAAATTGAAGGAGCAATAAGTTTATTCATTTTTTGTGTGTTGTGTTTGAGCGGCAAAAGTACAATTTAAAAAAGAAAACTCTCAATAGATATATTGAGAGTTTTGTAATCTTATAATGTAAAAGCTTCTTAACCTAAGTAAGTCATTAAAATCTTACTTCGAGAAGTATGCTTTAATCTACGGATTGCTTTTTCTTTAATTTGGCGAACTCTTTCTCTAGTTAAATCAAAAGTTTCTCCAATTTCTTCTAATGTCATTGGTTGGTGTTCTCCTAAACCAAAATATAATCTAACAACATCGGCTTCACGAGGTGTTAAAGTCTCTAAAGCTCTATTAATTTCAATCCTTAATGATTCGTGTAATAAAGTTTTATCAGGATTAGGTGATTCACCTGAGTTTAAAACATCATATAAGTTAGAGTCTTCACCTTCAATTAAAGGAGCATCCATGGAAACGTGACGACCAGAGTTTTTCATTGACTCTTTGACATCACTAACAGTCATGTCTAACTTTTTTGCAATTTCCTCTGCACTTGGAGGTCTTTCGTTTTCTTGCTCTAAAAAAGCATACATTTTATTGATCTTATTAATAGATCCAATTTTGTTAAGAGGTAAACGAACAATACGAGATTGTTCAGCTAAAGCCTGCAGAATAGACTGACGAATCCACCATACAGCGTATGAAATAAATTTAAAACCACGTGTCTCATCGAAACGTTTTGCAGCTTTTATAAGTCCTAGGTTACCTTCGTTAATTAAATCAGGTAATGTTAATCCTTGATTCTGATATTGTTTAGCAACCGATACTACGAAACGTAAATTGGCTTTAGTTAATTTTTCTAAAGCTCTTTGGTCACCAGCTTTAATACGCTGAGCTAACTCCACTTCTTCATCAGCAGTAATTAAGTCTACTTTTCCAATCTCCTGTAAATATTTATCAAGTGAGGCAGTTTCTCTGTTGGTTACCTGTTTCGTAATTTTAAGTTGTCTCATATGCTTTTAATTAATTTAATAGATACTTTACATTTTCTTATACGTTAGATAGGGGAAAAATGTTACAAAATATTCTGTTTTTTTGACAAAAGTTTTAGTAAATAGTAAAATATATTAACTTCATCTTTACGCCAAATAAAATTGTGAGCTACGTTAGCATTTGTTTATCAGTACTGTAGAGTAAAATTTGATATAACTAGGAGCATTTTTGAATACTAGTAAAGTTGATAAAATTACAGACGAAGAATGTGTTTGTAAAATATTATCAACAACAAGAATTGATTAATGGTCAGAAAAATTAGGTAATACTGAGATTTTTGTCAATACTACAATGAATTTTATAAAAAAAATAATGTTGTATTAGATTCACTAAAATGGTTTTCATTTCCCCATCCACATTGGTAGGGTCTGTTTTTCTATTATTGATACATATTTTGATACAATAATTAAGAAAGCAATTCAAGGAATATTCAAATCATTGAAAATAAGTGCGACCAACTTTATTGTTAGTATTGCTTATATTTGATTGTTATATTTCCATCTAAAATAGTTTTGGATGCATTGGAAATAGTCTCATTTTGAATAAAAAGTAAATTGATATTAGAAATAATCGGTTCTGTACTAATGAGGCTAGTAATCATATTTGGTGCAGTATTTAGAGATGCTGTTACAATGCGCTATGTTCCTTGTTACTCGGTGGAAAATATTACTATCAATTCAAATGTTTGAATTAGGTATTTAGAAGAAAAGGTTTCATATATATAATCTATACATATCGTTAAAGACTTCTGAAGTATTGTTATATAGACAATAAAAGAGATTTTGGTTAATATAATTGTTATTAAAAAGTAGCTATCTAATAAAAAATATATATATTTGTAAAGTTTATATTATAATGCATTCATTAAAAATACTTTTAAAAGTATTTACGATTATAATTTATTTGGTAGATTTCGGGGGACTTCTATCTACAGGGTTGCGTAGTGGGCAACTCATAAAGGGCTAGTTTAACTAGCTCTTTTTTTTGGCAAAAGTTTTGGTTTTATCTAACATTTTAAAATTAATGTATCTTAAGAAAGATAGTTTGTGTCTGTGTGATATGATAGAACTTCATTTAAACATATGGGTTATCCACTATAAGAGCCGCTGTTAAGCGGCTCTTCTTTTTATATTATGTCTTTTATTATTCTATTATTCAAATGCAAGGTGAAGGAATATTCCCCTTGTAGCCATAAAAGCTATAGGGTCTGTCCATTGACTTGGTGAACGTTCATCATACTTCACTTCGTTTGTTACAGAGAAAATTCCTCTTATTGATGGAGAAAATTTAAAGTAAGGAAGATATAAATCAATTCCGATACCAACTTCATACATTAAATTACTTGCCGTTTGACGAAATTGACCTCCGAAATTATCATTTTGATTTCTTTCGTTACTCGAAAAATTATAATCGAAAGAAGCTCCACCTAAAACGTAAGGTCTAATATTGTTTAATCTATTTGTGCTAAACTTGAATATGAAAGGTAAGTGTAGGTATGTGTTTCCTACTTCTCTTGTATCTTGTCCAGGTGTCGTAACATGGGTAAAACGCAAAACTTTAGTGTTAGAAATTAACCCTGGTTCAAAACGTAAATTTATATTGTTATGTAATTTTAAATCAGCAATTAGTCCTACATTAAATCCTACTTCCGATTCTACAAGTACTTGAGGATTATTAAAAATACTAGGTTTATATTCTATTTTAAAGCCATTAGTGTTTAAACCTAAGTAAAAACCATAATGTATTCTTTTCTTATCGAAACTTGGTAAATTCTCGATTCTTTCTCGTTGAGCAAAAAGATTTATTGATACAAATATTAAACAAACAGATATAAAAAACTTATTTCGCATATTATTTTGTTGATGTATATATAGAAGCTACTCCAAACGTAACGGGCAAACTACTTGCATTCTTAAACCCATTTTTAGTTAAAATATTGTTGAAAGCTTCGCCAAAAGGAAAAGAATTAGCACTTTCTGATAGGTATGAATAAGCTACTTTATCTTTTGAGAATAGTTTTCCTACTATTGGTAAGAATATATTTGTGTACAATTTATATCCTTGTTTGAAAGGAAACTTAGTAGGATTCGAAGTTTCTAATACAACAAATTTTCCGCCTGGTTTTAGTACTCTGTGGATCTCTTGAAGTCCTTTGTCTAAATTCTCAAAATTTCTAACACCAAAAGAAACGGTAATAGCGTCAAATGTATTGTTCTCGAAAGGAATGTTTTCGCTATCTCCAACCACCATTTCAATTTTGTCAGAAAGATTAGCCTTATTAATTTTCTCTTTTCCTACTTCCAACATACCAGCTGAAATATCCAAACCAATGATTTTGTCAGGGTTTAACTGAGCCATCATCATAGCTAAATCTCCTGTTCCTGTTGCGATATCAAGAATTTGTTTAGGGTTGTTCTCAGAGACTAATTTAACTACTTTCTTTCTCCAGCTAACATCAATCCCTAGCGATATTACTCTATTTAATCCATCGTAGTTTTTTGAAATGGTATCAAACATTTGAGCTACTTGCTCTTTTTTTCCTAATTCTGAGTCTTTATAAGGTTTTATTTGTTTATCCATTAATTGCTATTACTTCGTTAATTTGGTTCGGCAGCATTTCTTTTAACATCGTCTCAATTCCATTTTTCAACGTAATCGTAGAAGAAGGACATCCACTACAAGCTCCTTGTAAAATAACACTTACTCTTTTTGTTTCAGCGTCATATTCTCTAAAAGCAATATTACCTCCGTCTGATGCTACAGCTGGCTTGATATACTCATCTAATATTTCGATAATTTTAGTAGAAGTTTCATCAAGATTTACAGGTTGTGTCTGTACTTGTTCTTTTTTCTCCTCTTTAGGTAACTCAGAGATTATCGTTTTTCCTTCTTGTAAGTATTGTCTGATAAAAGCTCTTATTTCGTGATATACTTCATTCCAATCTACAATATCATATTTAGAGATAGAGATGTAGTTCTCTGAAATAAAAATTTCTTTAACAAAGGGAAAACTAAAAAGCGATTGAGCTAAAGGCGATGCTTTACTGGCTTCTTCAATATTCTTAATTTCAACATCAGTTTGAGTCAAAGCCTTATTAGTTCCAAACTTCATTACCGCGGGATTTGGAGTAACTTCAGCGTAAACCTCAATAGCCTTTTTTTTCGATTCTTGTTCCTCAATTACGTTGTTCCCCTTCTCTAAATAAGTTTGGATTTGTTCTCTTACTTCTTCCTGAACATCATTCCACTCGACAATGTCAAATCTCTGTACAGCAATGAAATTAGCTGTAATAAAAACTTTTTTCACGAATGGTAAGTAAAATAATTGTTGTGCTAAAGGCGACGACTTAGCCTCGTCAATATTATTATATTCAAAGCTGCCTCCATTTATTAATATTGTATTACTAACGAACTTTATAATCGATTTATTATTAGTTTCTTGTATCTGTATTTTAATATTTTCCATGAGTAAAATTGAGATGCAAAATTACCATAAAAAACTGATTAAATAAAAAAGCCTGTTAGGTATTGTAAGTTATCATAACACCTAAGAGACTTCGTATTTAAAATTCCTAATTAATTCTTATAAACTAAACACTATAGTCGCGGCAATTCTTGAAGTTCTCTGATCGATATTTATGTCAGAGTTGTTGTACAGAGAGTTAAACTGGCTATTCTCAGCTTGTTGATACGATAAGTCAATTTTAGTATTACCAAAATTATAACCTAATCCAGCAGAGAACGATTTAATATTATCCTTGTCTGTATTACCACCAATCACAAGGTTAGGGTTTTTCTCATACGAGTATCCTCCTCTTAAACTAACTCTGTCAAATCTCCATTCTGTACCAACGCTAAGTCTTTGTAAAGCTCTAAAATCTGTGCTAAAAAGTCTGTTGGCATCTTGTAATTCTGGATCCACTTCACGATAGTTAAAATTTTGAAAATCTTTGTAAGTATAATCTAAACTTATAAGTCCTTGTTTTCCGAAAACTAATGCTCCACTCGCAGTGAAACGACTAGGAGTTGTAAATCTTAAAGAATACGGGCCGTCGAAGTAACGATCTTGAACTCCAGAAAGGTCTAAATTTGGTATCTCATACATTGTTAAGATTCCACTTCTATCTTCAATTGATTCTTGGTACCAAGTTGGTGATTCGTAAGATGCGCCTAACCTTATAAACTTATTCAACTTATAAATAAACCCAAGGTTGAATGAAAAACCATTTCCTTCAATGAACCTTTCTGTAAAATCATCTACAATAAGAATATTACCATTTATGTCATCGTTCCTTTCTGTTAGAAAAGATCTTTCTGTAAATTCTAAACTATGGAATTTTAAAGATGCTCCAAGATATAATTTATTGTCATTTACTGCGGAGATTCCTAAATTGAATGAGCTGTTAGAACCTCTTGTCTCGTTTGAAAAATTTTGTTCTAAGGATCTGTCAAAAATATTTACAGGAGGTGTAGTGTCATCTAAATGACGGTCATAAAAGAGAAAATTACTATTTCCATTACCAGAGTAAATATTGTCAAAATCTGCTTTTAATTGATAATTAAAAGTAAAAGCAAAGCGATTCCAGCCAGAATTATTTTGATCGATGTCAAACACAAAAATACCTCCTGCTTGTGAAATGTTGAAGTACTCATCTTGAACACTATATGTATTTCCGTAATAATTTACTATAGACTCGATGGATTTGTTAGCGAGTGTCAAAGAGAATTTGCTGTCTCTTGCTACTGCGCCCCCCGCTGGATTTATATCAGTTGCAGATAAATCACTACCCAAAGCTCCAAAGGCTCCTGACAATGCATTAAATCTTGCTGTACCAATATTATTATCTCTTGAGAATAATACTCCCAAATCATTATAATTCAATGCTTGAGAAAAGGATGCAGATATCGTGGTAGCAAAGGCTACTATTGTTAAAAGTCGTTTCATGTTTGTCTTGAATTTCGAAGTTTTTAAATAAGAAATTGTGTTTATCTTCTTCTTGAAGATCCTCTTCCTCTAGAAGAACTTCTACTTGATGAAAAGCTTCTTGAGCTTCTACTACTTCCAGAAGAGAAGCTCCTTGAAGAACTTCTACTACTTCGGCTATTAGAATAACTACTGCTCCTACTAGAACCTCTATTGTTTGAGTAATTTTTTCTTGTTCTAATATTTGAGTTATTGATTCTTCTTGATTTAACACCACCAGTTCTAATTCCTCTAATAGTTCGAGTTCCATTTGAATTTCTTATAGAAGTATTTCTCCTTGTATTATAGGTTCTAGTAGTTCTATTGCTTCTGTAAGCGTTATTTCTTCTTGAAATAGCTCTTCTATTTATATTTCTGTTATAGGCTAAACCGTTTCGACTGTTTATATAACGTCTGTTATATCTATTATTGTAGTAACCCCAATGATTACGCGAAAAACCATTACGGAATCCTAATCCATAAGGAGGGCAATAAAGTCCATTGTTCCATCCCCATCTAGGTCCATAATATGGTGCCCACCAAGGATTGTAACCCCAGTTATTCCATCCCCAGCCCCATCTATTCCAACCTATAGGACCATCCCAAAAAGGGTCACCCCAATATGTGTTAAAGTTCCAACCAATTCGGTTATTAGGAAAGGTATTTACGTTAATTACGATATCTGTATCAGTATCATAGCCCCACGGTGCATTTTCACTATTGTAATTGATCTGTACATCTGATTCTTTATTAATTCCCTCATCTTCAATTTCATAATCTTCAGATTGATAATTTTCTATATCAGTAAGAATATCTGTTCCGTTTAAAACTTCCAAACGTTCTAACTCTTTTGAAAAATAATTTTCGTTGTAATTTTTATAGTCCTTGTTTGTGTCTTGAACTATAATTCGAGTTTTTGGTGTTTCTGATTCATCTGCATATATACCATCATCACTACCTACTAAGGTCTGTGTTGTAGAACACGAAACTAAAGTAGTAACCACGAGTAATGATAAGAAATATAGTGAATGTTTGGTATTGGTGTTATGTGGTGTCATATCTTATCTGAATTTAAGTGTTAATGATAAAGTAAATAGATGCAAAAAAACTCTTGTAAAAATACGCAACTTTATTGTAGTTTTGCACACATAATTTACGCATAAAAAAGAGCAATTTTTATGCCAAACTTTAAAATATGGGTAAACATTTAACGAAAAGATCTGAAGATTATTCTAAATGGTATAATGAATTAGTAGTAAAAGCAGACCTTGCAGAGACATCCGCTGTTAGAGGTTGTATGGTTATCAAGCCTTATGGTTTCGCTATTTGGGAAAAAATGCAAGCTGAATTGGATAAAATGTTCAAAGAAACAGGACATCAAAATGCATATTTCCCTCTTTTCGTTCCTAAAAGTTTATTTGAAGCTGAGGAAAAAAATGCAGAAGGATTTGCGAAAGAATGTGCTGTTGTAACACATTATAGATTGCAGAATGATCCCGAAAGAGAAGGGAAGTTACGTGTGGATCCGAATGCGAAGTTGGAGGAGGAATTAGTTGTAAGACCAACATCTGAAGCAATTATTTGGAATACATATCGTGGATGGATTCAGTCTCACCGTGATTTACCGCTACTTATTAATCAGTGGGCTAATGTTGTTAGATGGGAGATGAGAACTCGTTTGTTTTTAAGAACAGCTGAGTTTTTGTGGCAAGAAGGACATACTGCTCATGCTACAAAAGAGGAAGCTTTACAAGAAGCAAAACAAATGCAAGAGGTATATGCCACTTTTGCTGAGGATTTTATGGCAATGCCTGTTGTGCGCGGTGCCAAATCTGAAAGTGAGCGATTTGCTGGTGCAGATGATACATATACAATTGAAGCCTTAATGCAAGATGGAAAAGCACTACAAGCGGGAACATCACATTTCTTGGGTCAGAATTTTGCTAAAGCCTTTGATGTAAAATATACCTCTAAGAAAGGGAGACAAGAGCATGTTTGGGCAACTTCTTGGGGAGTTTCGACTAGATTAATTGGTGGGTTGATCATGACTCACTCAGATGATGCAGGATTAGTATTGCCTCCAAAGTTAGCTCCTATACAGGTTGTTATTATACCAATTTACAAAGGAGAAGATCAAGTTAACGAGATTTACGATAAGTTAGAAGAAACAATATCGGAATTGAAATTAAAAGGTATTTCGGTAAAGTTTGATGATAGAGACACAATGAGACCAGGAGCGAAATTTGCTGAGTACGAGTTGAAGGGGGTTCCTGTTAGAGTTGCAGTAGGAAATAGAGATCTTAAAAATGGAACTGTTGAAGTTGCAAGAAGAGATACTTTTGAGAAGAAAACTGTTTCACAAGATGGTGTAGTTGATTATATTGAAAATTTACTTTCAGAGATACAAGAGAATTTATATGGTAAGGCTTTATCTTACAGAGATGAACATATAACTGAAGTGAGCACGTTTGAAGACTTCAAAAAAGTTATTGAAACTAAAGGTGGTTTTGTTTCTGCGCATTGGGATGGGACAGAAGCGACTGAAGATAAAATTAAGGAACTGACAAAAGCAACAATAAGGTGTATTCCTAATGATGCTATTGACGAGGAAGGAACTTGCATTCTTACAGGTGAGAAGTCTTTTAAAAGAGTGCTTTTTGCAAAAGCTTATTAAAAAAACAAAAAAAAGTTTGTCGGTTTTTAAAAAGGGTTATATATTTGCACCCGCAAACTTAGAGATTGTTTTGCTCCGTTCGTCTAGGGGTTAGGACGCCAGGTTTTCATCCTGGTAACACGGGTTCGAATCCCGTACGGAGTACAAAGCTTCGAATTTATTTCGAAGCTTTTTTTATCGCTTTTTTTAGAAGATAAAATATTGCAAATACAAAAAAAGAATTTTATATTTGCACCCGCAATCCTCAAAGGATGTATTGCTCCGTTCGTCTAGGGGTTAGGACGCCAGGTTTTCATCCTGGTAACACGGGTTCGAATCCCGTACGGAGTACAAAGTTTTTATAAACATTTAAGAATTTAGTAAAATGGCAAATCACAAGTCAGCAATCAAAAGAATTAGAAGTAACGAAGCGAAGCGCTTAAGAAATAAATATCAGCATAAAACTACTCGTAATGCTGTAAGAAATTTACGAGCGATTTCAGATAAGAACGAAGCTGTTGGAATGTTACCAAAAGTTGTTGCTATGTTAGATAAATTAGCGAAGAATAACATAATTCACAAAAATAAGGCGGCAAACTTAAAGTCTAAGTTAGCTAAGCATGTTGCAGCTTTATAGAAAGAACATAGAGTTTAAAGTTAGTTAATATTGGCACTTCGATTATTCGAAGTGTTTTTGTTTTTTGTGACAATATTAAATTCTGGTTTTAGGGGCTGTTTACTGTAGCTAGTATCAGTTTTTAATTTCTTTTGAATATTTCAGAATTTAAAGTATTTGTGTCTTTGCGGTTTTATTTCGTATCGTGAAGTTCTTTAATTTAATTGAACTACTTTCTTGTCTATTTGATTTGTATATACCATTCAGACAAAAATGATTTATAGTTGCTTTAGTTAGTAATCATATTTCTTGTGGGCATCTAGCCTTATAAAAATGAAGACTAATAAAGTAAAACCCCATAACGAAGATCCTCCGTAGCTAAAAAAGGGTAATGGGATTCCGATTGTGGGTAAAAGACCTATAACCATCCCGATATTTACAATCACATGAAAGAATATTATAGAGGCAACACCATAGCCATAAATTCTTGAGAACTTATTAGTTTGCTGTTCTGCTAAGTATATAATTCGATAAAGTAATATCATAAACAAAATAATAACTAGTGCGCTTCCGAAGAATCCCCATTCTTCACCAACCGTACTAAAGATGTAATCGGTATCTTGTTCAGGAACAAAATTTCCTTGTGTTCTGTCGCCTTGAAGAAAACCTTTACCCCAAAAATTACCTGATTTAATGGTTAATTCGGCTTGATATGTATTGTATCCAATTCCTCGATTATCGTTGATTTTTCCTAAAAGAATATCGAACCTATCTTTTTGATGTTGTTCTAAAATGTTTGTATAAGTGTATCCTACACCAGCAATAAAAATTGTTGTAATTACATATCCAATAAGAATTACTGGCCAATTGAAACGAATAAATTGCTTGTTTTTATACCCTACATAAAAAAGTATGATAGTCAAAAAGAAAATGGTGCCTATAAGTATAAATTTGGTTCCGAAATATATTGTAAGTAGAAATAAAACAATCGTAATGATACCTAAAATAAAATATCTTAATGTTAAACCTTCTCTATTTAATACAAAAAAGAAGGCAAAATATATCAAAACAGATCCCATGTCAGGTTGAAGAGCAATTAATAACGCTGGTAGGAAAATGATTATAAACGCTTTTATTTGATTTTTAACTAGTTTTAAATTATATTTTCTGTCACTCATTAATTTGGCTATAGCGAGTGCTGTGAATGCCTTTGAAAACTCCGAAGGTTGTAATCCAATTCCACCAAAATTATACCAAGAGGTAGCTCCATTTATTTTCTTGCCAAATAGAAGGACACCAGCAAGTAATAGAATAGATAAGAGGTATAGCAAACTTGAGAATCGTTCATAAAATTTTGAGTTAAGAAAGAGTACAATAATACTTAAAGGGAATGCTAGGCAAATAAAAATCATTTGTTTACCATATCTAGTAGAGAAATCAAACAACTCTCTACTTGTATCTGTAGATGATGCCGCATAAATATTCATCCAACCAAATACAACAAGTGCAATGTAAATGAATATGGTAATCCAATCGATGTTAGCAAAAATATTATTCTTTAATTGTCTCAAGAGAGTCCCTTTTTTCTAATTGTTTATTATATGTATCCTTTAAGCTTAAATTCATCATTCTCTCTTCAATATTTTTTCTTTGTACGTCACCGTTAAGGTATTTTTCTATCATCAAACTTGTTATAGGAGCTGCTATGGTTGAACCGAAACCTCCATTTTCTACGAAAACAGCCATTGCGATTTTAGGATTTTCTTTAGGTGCAAATGCAATTAAGATAGAATGGTCGGTTAGTTGAACTTTCTCCCCATTTATAATAGCGAAATTTTCTACTGTGCCTGTTTTTCCGCAAATATCAATTCCTTTTACCTGGCTATATTTTCCAGTCCCTGTTTTAAAGACCTCATGCATTGCTTCAATTACAGTAGGGAAATGATTGGAATTAATAGTAGTAGTTTTTTTTATGATGAATTTCGAATTGTCAATTGGCGAATTGCTAATGCGTTTTACAATATGCGGTGTATAATAAAATCCTCTATTGGCAATCGCAGCTGTTGCATTTGCAAGTTGAATTGGCGTAGTCAGAATTTCTCCTTGTCCGATGGCGTTAGAAATATTAGTTGTAGCTCTCCATCCAAATGAATATCTGTCATCATAATATTTTGAATTAGGAACCAATCCCTTATTTCCAACTGGTAAATCGTACCCTAAAAAGTTACCTAAACCAAAACTTTTAACATGATTGCTCCAGTTGTCAAATCCGGTTTTGGTGTTTTCTGATTTGTTAATGATTTTTCGATAAGTTTCGGCAAAATAACTATTACACGATTTAGCAATAGCTTCTTTTAAACGAATAGGTCTTCCATAAACTCCACAGTGACATCGCATAAATTCATGTTTTCTTTTCCCGTAGCGATAACCTCCATTGCAATAAATTGCAGTTCGTGGGTCAATAACATTTTCTTGCAAACCAATGAGACCGTTCAATATTTTAAAGGGAGAACCGGGAGAATATACTGCTTGTAATCCCCTGTCAATGGTTGGATTATTTATTGTGTCTGAAAATAATTTTTGAGAGAATGTACGTCGTTTTCTTCCTACCATCATATTTGGGTCATAAGAAGGAGCTGTTACAAGTGCTAATAATTCCCCTGTTGCAGGTTCTAGAGCTACAATTCCTCCCCGTTTACCATTCATTAAAAGCTCTCCGTATCGTTGTAAATCGCTATCTAAAGTAAGTGTTAAATCTTTTCCAGCAACTGCTAGAGTATCATATTCGCCGCTTTTGTACGATCCTGTTATCCTGTTCAGGTTATCACGATTAAAATATTTTTTCCCTTTAACTCCTCTTAGTTCGTTTTCATAATAATTTTCAATTCCAGATTTACCAATTAACTCTCCGTTTTCGTAATATTCACTTTTCTTCGCCTGTTGTTCGTTAACTTCTCCTAAAAAACCTAAAATATTGGCTCCAGATTTTATAGGGTAGTTTCTTATGATACGCCTTTGAATATAAAAACCTTTGAACTTGTGAAGTTTTTCTTGTAAGTATGCAAAATCCTCTTTCGCAACTTGTTTTAAAAATACTGAAGGTAACCAACGAGCATATTTTTCAGCCTTATTAAATCTTCGTAGGAAATCTTGTTTTGTAATTTTTAAAAGAGAGCAAAATTGAAGGGTATCAATATTTTTAACCTCTTTCGGAATTACCATAACATCATAGGAAAGTTGATTTGCAACTAACAGTTTTCCGTTACGGTCGTAGATATAACCTCGTTGTGGATAATCGTATTCGATTTTTACAGTTGCACTATTAATTGGGTTTACCGATTTTCCTTCAATTACCTGTAATTGAAACAATCTACCGATGTAAATTATCCCTATTAAAAAAATTAATATTACTAAAAGTGAGCTTCTTTGCACGTTTATTATTTTCTGTTTACTATAAAACTACCTAAGAAATATACAATTAACGTAAATATACCTGACAGAACTGTGTTAGATATTACATAAAAAAAGTTATGGAAACTAAAGTTAAGTAAACTAAATAATAAAAAATGATGTATGAAAGTTAAAATGACAATAAAATTAAAGACTTTTCCAAAGGACTCCTGTTTTAGACTGAAAAAATCATAATCCAATTCCGTTTTTTGAAATATGGTTTTGAAAAAATAAGGTCTTAAGAATGCGATAGTAGTTGTGGCAAATGCATGAGCCCCTCCAGAGTCGGAAAATAGATCAACGAAAAGTCCAAGTAAAAAGCCTAAACTAATTATAGGAAATCTATTCTTTTTAAAAGGATAAATAAATATAAAAGCGATGTATACATATGGATTTATCCTATCAAATAATAGTATGTTGTTTAACACAGATGCTTGAAGAAATATTAACCCGACAAATAAAAACAATAAATAAAATCCTCTTCTACTCATTTACCACATTCTCTAAATCTTTAACTTCGTTTTTGTGGAAATTGTTTATAACATATACATCCCTTAAACTTCTCATATCATTGAATAGTTTAATTTGAATAATATTATTGTTTTCCCTTTCATCAACATTAATAATTGATCCAACTGGAATACCTTCAGGAAATATTGCAGATCTTCCACTTGTGACGATTGTATCATTTAGAGAAATTGTTGCTTCTCTTGGAATATCACTTAATTGAATTATACGAGTATCTTTTGTATCCCAACTTACAGATCCGTAATAAAAGTTTCCAGAAATATCTTTGTTTTTCAATCGAACATTAATTTCATTGTTTCTGTTTAGGATAGATCTTACTCTCGCGTAAGAATTACTCACAGCATCAGTAATTCCAATTATACCTTTAGAGTTAATAACGGCCATTTCTGAGGAAACATTATCTTTTCGACCTCGATTAATGGTTAGGTAATTATACGCTTTATGATATTCGTTTTTTGTAATGATTCCATCGTTATATTGATATTGTTGGTTATATTCAATAGTGTCAAGAACAAAATGGTTGGTAGTAGTATCGAGTTTTGATTTTAAAAGAGCAATTGTATTTTTCAAATAGGTATTCTCTTTTACGAGAGCTTTATTTTGCTCGGTTAGATTTAAGTAGTCGGTGACTGATTTACGATTTTTATAAATACCGCCCGATATACTATTCGCAGAGCTTATAAACTTACTCCTGTGAAAACTATGATTATTTATGATCAGAAATAAAGAAATAAGCTGCAACAGCAAAAAGAACAGAACGTATTTAAATTTCTGGATAAAATAAATGAGCTGTTGCATTCTAAGAATATATTTAGCTTACTAATACGCTTTTAAATCTATCTAGATTTTTCAGAGCAATTCCAGTACCTCTAACAACGGCTCTTAAAGGATCTTCTGCAACGTAAACAGGTAAATCAGTTTTACGTGAAAGTCTTTTATCTAAACCTCTAAGCATTGATCCCCCACCAGCTAAATAAATTCCAGTGTTATAAATATCTGCAGCTAATTCTGGAGGAGTTTTTGATAAAGTCTCCATCACTGCATCTTCTATCCTTAAAATAGATTTATCAAGTGCTTTGGCCATTTCTCTGTAAGAAACTTGAACTTGTTTCGGTTTACCACTTAATAAATCTCTTCCTTGAACCATCATGTCTTCTGGAGCATCTTCGAGATCTTCGGTAGCTGCACCAATTTGGATTTTCATTTTCTCAGCTGTAGTTTCGCCAACATAAAGATTATGTTGAGTTCTCATATAGTACATAATATCACTGGTAAATAAATCACCTGCAACTTTTACAGATTGATCACAAACAATACCAGCTAAAGCAATTACAGCAATTTCTGTTGTACCACCACCTATATCGATAATCATATTACCTTTTGGTTCCATAATATCAACACCTACACCAATGGCTGCTGCCATTGGTTCGTAGATGAGATAAATATCTTTTGCATTCATGTGACGAGCAGAATCAATTACGGCACGTTTTTCTACTTCTGTAATTCCAGATGGAATACATATTACCATTCTTAATGAAGGAGGGAAGATTTTTTTTCTGATCGAAGGAATCTGTTTTACAAACTCTTTTATCATTTCTTCTGATGCTTGGAAATCAGCAATTACTCCATCTTTTAAGGGGCGAATGGTTTTAATATTTTCATGAGTTTTACCTTGCATTTTGCGAGCTTCCTTTCCAGTTGCTATAATTTTGCCAGACATTCTATCTCTGGCAACAATGGAAGGGCTATCGATTACAACTTTACCGTCATGTATAATCAATGTGTTCGCAGTACCTAAATCGATTGCGATTTCCTCAGTCAAGAAATCAAAAAAGCCCATAAAAAATATTTAAAATATGATTCAACAATGTATTCTCACAAATCTAACAAAAAAAATTAAAGAAAAGGATCCTAAATCCTTAATGTTTAAAGTGTCTTGTTCCTGTGAATACCATTGAGATTTTATTATTGTTGCAATACTCGACGCTTAATTCATCTTTTATTGATCCTCCTGGTTGTATAACACTCTTTATTCCAGCATTTCCTGCTATCTCAACACAATCGGGGAAGGGGAAAAATGCATCACTAGCCATTACTGCTCCGTCTAAATTGAAATTAAAACTTTTTGCTTTTTCAATTGCTTGTCTTAATGCGTCGACACGGCTTGTTTGTCCAGTTCCGCTGGCATATAATTGCTTATTTTTCGCTAAAACAATTGTATTTGATTTTGTGTGCTTACAAATTTTCGAAGCAAAAAGTAAATCTTCAATTTGCTTTTCACTTGGTTTTGTATTTGTTGGATAAGTTAGATCGTCAGTTTTATCTGTTTTATTGTCCTTATCTTGAACCAATACTCCGTTTAAAGCAGTTCGCACTGTTTGTTTAGGTAAATTAACTTCTTTCTGAACTAATAAAATTCTATTCTTTTTACCTTTTAGAATTTCAAGAGCATCTTCATCAAATGCTGGTGCGATGACAACCTCACAGAATAGTTTATGAATTTCTTCCGAAGTGTCTTTATCGATAGCTACATTGGTAATTAAAATTCCTCCAAAGGCAGAAACTGGGTCACCAGCCAATGCGTCAACGTAAGCCTGATAAACACTATCTCTTTGTGCAAAACCACAAGCGTTGTTATGTTTTAAAATAGCAAAAGTTGGAGCTTCACCTTGAAACTCGTTAATTAAATTAACCGCAGCATCTACATCTAATAAATTGTTATAACTTAATTCTTTTCCATGTAATTTGTCAAACATCGCATTTAAATCTCCGAAGAAATATCCTTTTTGATGTGGATTTTCTCCGTAACGAAGTTTTTTAACAGTTGTTTCACTAGCTTTATATGCTACTTCATCTTCATTAAAATAATTGAAAATAGCAGTATCGTAATGTGATGAAATATTGAAAGCTTTTGAGGCTAACTTTTTTCTGTCAGAAATAGTAGTTTCTCCTTTTTTTTCTGAGATTAAATTTAGGAACTCATCATATTGTTCCATTGAAGAAACGATGCAAGTATCCTTAAAGTTTTTAGCAGCTGCTCTTATTAATGAAATACCACCGATATCGATTTTTTCAATGATATCTTGTTCCGCTGCTCCTGAGGCAACTGTTTTTTCAAAAGGATATAAATCAACAATTACCAAGTCGATTTGAGGAATTTTATATTCTTCTAACTGAGCAACATCTCCTTCATTTTCTTGACGATTTAAAATTCCCCCAAAAACTTTCGGGTGAAGTGTTTTTACCCTTCCTCCTAAAATTGACGGATAATCTGTTACTGATTCAACAGGAACTACATCAATTTCTAAATCTTTAATGAATTTTTCAGTTCCTCCAGTTGAGTAAATAGTAACATTTAATTCATTTAATTTTTTAACAATTGGTTCTAAACCATCCTTGTGAAAGACTGAAATGAGTGCTGATTGAATTTTTTTAGTTTTGCTCATTGCGTTGTGTTGTTATTGAGCGTGCAAAAATACTAAAAGTATAGATTTGTTCAATATTTTTGAGATAGTTAGTCATAAAAAAATCGGAAAAACTTGTTGATAACTTTAGTTTTTCCGATTTAAATGTTTTTCTTGACTCTGCTATTCTGCATTTTCTAGGAAATCACGAACCCAAAGAGCTAATTTTTCCAATAAAGTCAATTTTTCAGTCTGGCTATTTGAACCCAAACCTTCATAATTAGGGATGTGTTTACTCATCTTTAGGGGCATTAAATGATTAGTAAAATTGTTAATAACTTCTACGAAAATATAGAAAAAAACTTAATTTCCAATTATTTACACATCTTTTTATAAAAAAACTGTAATTTTTTCACATATGTATTCTAAAAGTTTTTCATCTTCTGTAGAAAAAGGATTTATAGTATGCGAGTCAATATCAATTTGTCCGATATTTTCGCCATCAATGAAAATTGGAATGACAATCTCTGATTTTACCTTCCACCCACACGAAATATAGTTGTCTTGTTCAGAAACATCTTGTACCACAAAGTTTTCATTACTTAACGCAACTTGTCCACAAATTCCTTTGCCAAAGGGAATAATAGTATGTTCAGTTTCTTCACCAGCGTATTGAGCAAGCTTTAATTCTTCTTTATCTCCATTTTTGAAATAAAACCCTACCCAATCATAATATGTTATTTCTGATTTTAAATAATTGCAAATCTCTTGTAGTTTTTCTTCTCTAGTACTTTGAGAAGCTATGATTGAATCAATGTTCGATTTTAAGTTTTCTAGAACCAATTTTAAAGCATTTTTAAATTATTAATTTCTTGTTGAGTTAATTCTCTATATCTTCCTCTTGGCAAATTCTTCTTTGTTAAACCTGCAAAAATTACACGATCTAGTTTTGTAACATGGTAACCGAAGTTATCAAAAATCTTTCTTACAATTCGATTTCTTCCAGAATGAATTTCAATTCCTACTTCAGTTTTCTTTTCACCTTCTACGTAAGAAACAGCATCAATAAATACACGTTTTCCTTCGATTACAACATCTCCTCTTAGCTTATCTAAATCGGATAAACTTAATTTTTTATCTAATGAGGCATGATATAACTTTCGAACGTTATGCTTTGGATGCGTAAGTTTTTTAGCCAATTCACCATCATTTGTAAATAATAATAACCCAGTTGTGTTTCTGTCTAATCTTCCAACAGGATAGATACGTTCTTTGGTCGCATTACCAACTAACTCCATTACAGTTTTTCTACCTCGATCGTCTTCCATTGTAGTAATGTAGTTTTTAGGCTTATTTAAAAGTATGTATCTTTTTTGTTCTAAAGAAATTAAACTTCCGTCGAAACGAACTTCATCTCCAGGTTGAACTTTGTATCCCATTTCAGTTACTAGATTTCCGTTAACCGTTACGCTACCATGTTCTATATATGTGTCAGCTTCTCTTCTTGAGCAAATCCCTGCGTTCGCTATAAATTTATTTAAACGAGTACCTGTTTCTTCTTTGGCCTTATTTGAAGCAATTGGTTTGTTGGGCTTTCTGTTTTTGAATTGTTTTTTATTTCGAGGATTGCTGCTATTTCCAGTTTGTCGTCCTCTCGACGAGTTATTTCTATTCATGATATAAAAAATTGAGGCCGCAAATGTAATTCAAATATTTGGTTTTCAGGCGGCAAACATGCGAAAAAATAACTAATTTAAGATTTAGTTAAATTGAGAAATTATTTTATCTAAAAGTAGTGATTTATCAATTAATAATAAACTGAATACTCCGATTAGTAGTAAGACTTTTAATATGTTATGAAGTAATTGATATTGTTTTCTGCTATTGGCTTTGAACAAGTAAAATCCAATAAATATTAAAATAGCGCATGCGAAATAGAAATAATACTTCATATAAGCAATCCCGTTGTAACTAAATAAAATGATCGTTGGGATAAAAGTAAGCGTTATTAAGAACGTTATAAATCGTTTCGTCTTTTTTTCACCATATGCTACAGGGAATGTTTTATAATTATTTACCACAGCCCCTTTAATATTTTCTAAATCTTTAATTAGTTCTCTCACCATAATTATTAAAAATAGGAAAACGGCATGTATAAAAATGATTTGTGAAAAATTTTTATAATGAATAAATATTACGAAAAAAGGTAAAATTGTGAGTATAGTCGCTGAGATTAATCCTATTAGAGGAAATCTTTTTAATTTATGAGAGTATAACCAAATTCCAAAAGTATACGTAGCAAAAAAAATAGCAGCTCTCCAAGAAACCAGCCAGCCAAAGCAAAAGCCAATAAAATTGAGTAGAAAATAAAGTGATAATTTTGTCTCTTGCCTTATTTGAGCGTCTAAGCCTGATTTTAATGGACGGTTAATTCTGTCAGCTTTTACATCGTAAAAATTATTGATGATATAGCCAGATGCAACTACTGATACTGTAGCTAAGACCAAATAAAGTAAATGCCAGTCAAATAGAACAGGAAAAATAGTTTTTTCTTCGGAGAAAATAAATATAGCAGCCAAATATTGTGCAGTAACAAGAATTAAAATATTATATCCTCTTACCACAGAAAATAAGCTTAAAAATTTAATTGCAAGTTTATTTTTATTAGAAGAGATGAGACTCATGTGTTAAAATCGATAAACGATTTCTAGCTTGTAGTTTTTTAAACTTTCTTTAGCTTTTTCGAAATCTTCGGTAAATCCTAAGATATAACCACCACCACCTGAACCACAAAGTTTTAGGTAGTAATCATTTGTTAAAATTCCATTTTCCCAAACTTTATGAAAAGCATTTGGAATCATTGGTTTAAAGTTAGCTAAAACAATTTTGGACAACTTTTTTACATTTCCAAAAAGAGACGTTACATTTCCTTTAAGAAAATCCTCAATACAAGCATCGGTGTATGTTACAAATTCCTCGCTTAACATTTTTCTAAAGCCTTCATTTTTCATTTTATTCATGAAAATATTTACCATTGGCTCAGTTTCACCTGTTTGCTCTGAATCTAATAAGAAAACAGCTCCTTTACCTTCCTTCTGTGATGGAATACCAGTAGCTTCAATGTTTTCTTTAGAGTTAATTAAAATTGGAATACTTAAATATGAGTTTAAAGGATCTAAGCCTGAGCTTTTTCCATGGAAAAAAGATTCCATTGAAGAGAAAATTTCCTTAAGATTTATAAGTTTATCTCTTGTTAAGTTTTCAAGTACTGTAATTTTGTTTTGGGCATACTTATCGTAAACTGAAGCAACAAGAGCACCAGAACTACCAATTCCATATCCTTGCGGAATTGACGAGTCGAAATACATTCCTGAGGATATATCTTGTTTTAAACTATCTAAATCAAATGAAACTAATTCTGTTTGTAATTTTTTTAGATACTTGTAAAAAGCATGCAGACTTTCATTAGATTTTTTTGCTTCCCCAGTTAAATTTTGGGCTGTTTTTAAAGCTCCTTTGTATGAGTTAAAAGGAATCGCTAAACCTTTAGAGTCTTTAATGATTCCGTATTCCCCAAATAATAAAATTTTAGCATAGAAAAGAGGTCCTTTCATCTTTTTTCAAGTTTAGCAACAAAGATAGGTATTATTTAGGGATTCTTAATATTCATTTTTATAAAAGGTTTTCCAGATGCCAACTCTTTCATTATCTTTATATTTACCTTTTGTTTTTATTTTTCCATTTTTATAAAAAGTTTTCCAGATTCCTTGGCGTTTCCCATTATTATACCTCCCTTGTTCTTTTAATTCACCTGACTCATAAAATACTTTTCTAACACCGTCTAATTTTCCATTTTTATAATTAGCTTTATGAAAAGGCTTTCCGTTTGGATGGTAGTAAGTTACTAAACCATCAAAATATTCTTTGTTTGGTTCATTTATTGTGCTAAAACCTTCCATTTGAACTTGACCATTTTTGTAATAGTCAACAATCCAATATCCACTTTTTACTTTTTTAGGTTGAGGACGATAGTATACACTGTTGTCTTCCGAAGTTTCCTGCCAATTTTTATCAAACCAAACAGTTTTTTGTCCATAACTCGATAAAAAATAAAAGCCAGTGAGAAGTATTGTCAATAATTGAGTAACTTTTTTCATAATGCTAGGGATAATTTAGTTACATGCTTTTTGCACCTAAACCGGTGTTATCACAAATATAGTTATTTTTTTGGCAATATATTTTTAACTTATTGTCTACTAGTTTTTTAATTTTTTCTTTTTCTTGTTCAGGATATAACAAGTGAACGTTAGCTCCAGCATCAAGAGTAAAACAAACATTGCTATCTGTTTCTTCTCGATATTTCCAAATTTCATTAATGATGTTCAAAGTGTTTGGCTTCATTAAAATAAAATATGGGTTGCTTGTTAGCATCATGGCGTGAAGAGTTAAGGCTTCGCTTTCTACCAAATTAATGAATTCTTTTATTTCTCCAGACTGTAAAATTTTAGATAATTTACTCAAATTATTATTAGCTTGTTTAAAACGATTTTCTGCATAGGGATGATTATGCATTAAATTGTGTCCAATAGTACTAGACACTTGTTTTTCACCTTTGTCAACTAATAAAATAGTGTCTCCGTAATTCTGAAAAATTTTATGAACATGATATGGGAATTTTACACCAAAAAAATCTGAACTTCCTTCTATTTCTGGATGTTCTCCCCAAACAACTAATGGTCCTTCTACGCTTCGGCTTGCACTTCCAGAGCCTAATCTCGCTAAAAATGAAGCTTTCTGATTGAAAAAGTCTTCTGTCATGTTCGGGTTTAGTTCTTTCTCTAAACTTAATAGACACATAGCAATTGCGCTCATTCCACTTGCCGATGATGCGATTCCACTGCTATGGGGGAAAGAGTTTTCAGAACTTATAATCATTTCGTATTCGAAAATATAGGGACAGTATTCTTTAATTCTGTAGAAAAATTTAGCAATTTTTGGTTTGAAATCATCCTTCTTTTTACCCTCAAAATATAGTTCGAATTGTGGCTCTTTACTTTTTGAAATTCTTGTAAACTTAATTTCTGTAGTTGTATGACAACTATTTAAAGTAAAGCTGATTGAAGCATTCTTTGGTAGTTGAGGTTCACTTTTTCCCCAATATTTTACTAGTGCAATATTACTCGGAGTTTGCCATGTAAAAGAAGCGTTCTCAATAGTTTCAGTAGTTCCTTTAAAAGTAAAGTCTGTAGTGTTCAAAATTGAAATTTTTTGTAAAGATAGAGCTTAGCTTACATTCCAGCTAATTTTTGTAAAACACTTTCTTTATAGCTTCTACTTATGGGTAATGCTTTTTTTGAAACCTCTATAAATTCATTGGTGTAAGAATGAATTTTGTTAATTGAAATAATGTAAGATCTGTGTATTCTTATAAAAAGATTCTGCGGAAGTTTATCATTTATGTTACTGATAGTTTCTCGTGTAACAATAACTTCGTTGCTTAAATAAATTTTGATGTAATCACTCAAGCTCTCGATGTAAAGTATATCATTAAAAGAAACTTTTATCATCTTTCGTTCGGATCGAATAAACAAGAAGTCGCTTTTTTGCTCTTGGTTGAAAGTTGTGTTAACAAGTTGACTTTCTTTTGGTAATTTTTCAATGGCTTGTAAAAAACGATCAAAGGCAATTGGTTTTAAAAGATAGTCAACTACATTTAAATTAAAACCATCAATTGCATAATCTCTATATGCAGTGGTAAAAATTATATGAGCTTTTTTATTGATAATTTTAGCTAAACTCAATCCGTTTATTTCAGGCATATTAATATCCAAGAAATAGAGATCAACATTATCTTTTTGTTCAAAACTTAAGACTTCAACCGCGTTTTGGAAACTTCCAAGTAATTTTAGGTTTGGAGTTTTTTCGATAAAACTTTCTATAATTTCTCGTGCTATTGGTTCGTCATCCACCACAACACATTTGTATGTTTTATTCATTTTTAATAGGAATTTTTAGAAAGGTTTTAAATTCCTCTTTTTCTGAGGATATTATTAGGTCAAACTCATCATTAAAAAGCTTAGACAATCTTTCTTTAATATTAGTTAAGCCGATTCCTATTTTTTCAGTTGGTTTATTATTTGCTGAATTTGAACATGAAAAAGTTAAAAAATCTTCTTCTAATTGAATGTTTAATGAGATGTTTAAAACTCCATTTTTTCGAGCACCATGTTTAAAGGCGTTTTCTACAAAAGGCAATAAAAGCATCGGCGGAACAAGAATGCTGTGCGTGTTTTTTAGAGCGTTAAATTCAATATCTAAATTATCACCAAACCTTATTTTTTCTAAGGATATGTAATTTTTAATGTGCTGAATTTCATCTTCCAAAAGGACTTTTGGTTTGTTTACCTGGTAAAGTATGTAATCTAATAAACCAGAAAGTTTTAAAATAACTTCTGGTGTTTTTTCTGATTTTTTTAAAGCAAAACCATATAATGTATTTAACGTGTTAAATAGAAAATGCGGATGGATTTGCATTTTTAAATATTTTAATTCTTGTTCCTTTAACTGAAGTTGAGTAGCTAAAAACTTATTTCGGAGCACATCACTTTTTAAAGCGGTTTGATAACTATTAATCAGTAATCCAAGTACGATTACGATTAAGGTTATAAAATAAACTCCAAAAATAATATAGGGTACTGTTTTCGTTAGTGGATTAGCGTCTTCAATTACTAAGTCATGCGATAAAACCATTCCGTAAAATATAGAAAGAGCAATAAAAAAGAATGAAATAATAAAGGTGTAAATCGAATATAACCCGAATAAAAATTGTTTTTTGGTGAGTAAATATTTAGGAATTAGAAAGTAAAAAAAGAAGTATCCTAATGCGATTGTGATTGGCATTAAAAAAAAAGTAAAATTATTTATGTAAGCCGTATTTGTACTTCCATAACCCAAGTAATAGGTGAAAAAGAAATACACACCTATCCAAAATAAAATATGAATCACTATACGTGTTAATTCTTTTAAAATTAATTTTACTCTTTTCATTAATGCAATATTAATTTTTTTAAAGTAATATAAGAATACTTGCGACGAAATTCAGGTTTTCTTCTGTTTTCTACCTAATTGCTAAAAGACTTATTAATCTTGTTGAGTTAATTGTTAGTTTTGTTATTCGTCGAAATGAAAATTATTGGACTATCCTTGCTCATACTTTTGAAGCAAATTAATTTAAAAAACAGAATACTATGAACTTTTTAATTTTAGGAGAGCTTTTTAAAAGAATGAACGAAGGAGGACCGATATTTATGTATCCTATATTCCTTTTGTTATTAACATGTATCGGACTTTCAGTAAAAGCATTTTTGAAAGGCGATCCGAATAATAAAATCAAAGAAATAATAAGTCATTTGAGTTTATTTGCAATGGTTTGGGGATTTTTAGGAATGATGATTGGTTTAATTGGTGCTTTCGATGCGATATCTGCAACGAATAACGATATTGCTACACCTGTATTAGCTGGGGGATTAAAAATTGGTTTGTTATCTCCAGTATTTGGAATGTTTGTCTTTTTAATCGCTAGATTAAGTCTTATTGGACTAGCATTTAAGAACAAGAACTAAAGTCTTTTAATATGATTTTAGAGACTGTTGTAAAAAGATTTTCAATCTTAATAGGATGTCTATGTCTTTTTGTGAGTTGCGATAAAAAACAAACTCTCGATAATTTACTCTTAGAGATGGAAACACAGAAAGAGGCTATGGGAACTGTTTCTATTTTTAAAGATGGAAGTGAAATATATAATGCTTCTTTTGGATACAAAAAACTTGAAAGTAAAAAGAGAGCTAACGAAAATACTCGCTATTGGATAGGTTCGGTATCCAAAACTTATACGGCTACGATTGTTCTCCAATTGATTGAGGAAGGAAAAATTTCGTACAATAGAAAGTTGGGTGAGTTTTTTCCAAGTATTGTGAATGCCAATGAGATTACAATTAAGGATTTACTATTGCATAGGTCTGGTTTACATAATGTAACAAATGATCCTTCTTTTGAAGTTTGGATTGCAGAACCTCGAGACAGAAAAGAAATGATTGCACGAATTAAAAAATATAATTCGGATTTTCAACCGAATAAAATGACTAAATATTCGAATACAAATTATGTTTTACTGTCTTACATTATAGAAGATCTGGAGCAAAAACCTTTTGAAGAAATTTTAGAGGAAAGAGTTTTCAAGAAACTTAACCTTCAGAGAACATCATTTAATGATACGCTGAATTTAGCAAACAACGAGGCAATGGATTATTTTCCTGAAAACGGAGAATGGTCACCAATTGTGTATCAAACGAATTTAACCGGCACAATGGGAGCTGGTGGAATTATTTCCACAGCGAGAGAGGTAAATGTTTTTTACAGTGGCTTGTTTGGTGGTAAATTTCTTTCTGCAGAAACTTTGAAAACAATGACAACACCTGTAGGAGATGACTTAGGAATGGGAATCGCTGTGAGTACTATGAAAGGATATGATATTTATGGTCATACAGGAAGAATTGATGGTTTTAGATCTATGGCAGCATATTTTCCTGAAGAAAAATTATCAATTGCATTAACTTTTAATTGTGGGAAAGGTTCTATGACAAAGAAAATGAAACGGGTCTTAAATGCATATCGATATACATTTAAGTAGATTTGATTAAGAATACCCAATTCAGAAATGAATTGGGTATTTTTGCATTATGGAACGAAAAATAAAATTGATTTGGGACTTTAAAGGACCTGATGCGTTAGAAACAGCTAAACATCATTGTATTCACTTAAAAGAATTTGCTCAAATTGATAATCTTAATTATCATGAAGTAGCATATAACGAATTGAACGAAATGTATACAATGGCCTTCATAACAGTAGATGAGTCTAATATGAAAATTTTCCGTGATGCTTTAAAACCTCACCGAGGCGAACTTGCCGATTAATTCATTTGTTTCTCAGTGGTTTTTTCGAAAGTAGCGTCGTAATCTTCTCGAATAGTTCCCATAATTCTATCCCAAAAAAGGAAATATAAGCCATAGTTTCCATTAAACCTTTTATGGTGTAAATTGTGAGATACAGATGTGTTTATCCATTTTCCAATAGATGTTTTATGGAATCCCTTGGGGTATAATTCAAATCCAAGATGTCCGTAAACATTATAAATTATCTGGAAAAGGAAAAAGAATCCAAAAGCAGAAATATGTACGGGTAAGGTAAAAGCAATAATTGGTGCAATTAAAGCTTCTAAAAATCCTTCAAGAGGGTGAAAAGCGTAAGCAGTCCAAGGAGAAGGATTGGTAGATTTATGATGGATTAAATGAACTTTTCTGTATAGTTTTGGATGATGCATCATTCTGTGCACCCAGTAAAAATATGTGTCATGAATGAATAGCATCCAAACCCAACTGAATATGTAATAACCAATGCTATGCTCACTAAAGTCGAAATATATATTCGTATAAGAAATTAGATAAAAGAAAATAACTAATGAAACTGTTGCGAATATTGATACAGAAATCAAGGAATATCCAATATCTCTCTTGTAGTCCTTTAACTTCGGAAGTTTTTTTTGAATTTTTCTAAACCAAAAAGACTGTTTAAAAAAAACGTAAAAAAGAATAAACGCTAAACTGGCTGTTAAAAAATATCTACTCAATATAACGTAACCTCCATTTAGCCAGTAATCTAAAAAGTTATCACTTTGTGTCATATATTAAAAATAAGTGGAATTAAATTTTTATCAAAATCTTACCTTAAAGATTTTCGGAGTTTAACTTATTAGGTTCATAGTTCCTTTTAAGTTAAAATATTGTATTTTGTAAGTTATATTAAGTTTTTATGTTTGATAAGTTATCACTTTTCATTTTATTTATTGTTGTTGGGGGTTATGGTCAGCATGATTTTTCTACTTACAATGCGCATAAATCTTTATTAAAATCGATTAAGGTAAGTGATGAGGTTATTGAAGGTAGAACAGCTTTTTTTGAGAAACAAGCGGAAGAAAAACCATTAATGTTTCAGAAAACAAGAGTTCGAATCGGAGAGCTAAATCGGTTGGCAAATAACCTTTCAAAGTTTATTGTAAATACTCAAAAAGAAGTAAATACGGAACGTGTTATTTATGATTTATTGGACGATGATTTTTACCGAAAAATTTTATTTAAACATAACGGAAGCTTAACAAAAGAAGGTAAGAAACTGAAAATAAAAATAGATAGCTTGTACGATATTTCAATTCGCGTAAATGTGCATCGATTATCTCAGTTAGAAAACTTTTCAGAAGATCATTTTAAAACTAATGGAGAATATTATGATCACGATGGCAATCAAATATCTTTTTTCGATCAGCTTTTTTACGATAAAACAAATTACGGAATCATGATGTCTATGAATTATTTGTTACTAGATGTCAAAACATTTCAATTGCTGTATTACGGTACAGTAATGAGTTATTAATTTTTAAAACAAACCGACATGTATTTAATTAATTTACAAGCAGAACCTAAAAAAGGAACAGAGTATTATGAAAAAGTAGCAGGGGCTTTTGTAAGTGTTTACATTGATTATGCAGACGCAGAAGGAGCTATTCATTTAGCAAAATACTATACAGAAGAAGAAGGCTGGAAAGTAGATAATGTAGATGATGAATTTTTTGAAATTGAAGATGAAAAAGAATTAGATAAAGAAAACCGTGAATTTTATGACGAGGCCAAAGAATACGGATATACAATGGTATTTAATTGTTATGAGTCTGACGAAGAAGAATAAACTACTCTTCGGCTAAAGCATTAGCACAAATCCAACCACCAGTCCAAGCGTTTTGAAAGTTAAATCCTCCAGTTACAGCGTCGATATTTAAAATTTCCCCAACGTAAAATAGGTTTTTATGGAGTTTGCTTTCAAAGCGTTTGAAATTAATTTCTTTTAAATCAATTCCTCCAGCTGTTACAAATTCCTCTTTAAAAGTTGACTTTCCATCTGCATTGAATGTTGCTTTTGTAAGTTGTTGAACAAGAGATGATAATTGAGTTTTATTGGTGTCTGCCCAATTTTGTTGTAATCGAATCTTACTGGCAATAATTAATCGTTCCCATAATCGTCTTGGAATTTCTGAAAAAGGAGATTTTAAACCGATTTGTTTACGTGAGTTTTTATTTTTTAGTTCTAGAAGTTTTTCTGAGATTTGTTCTTCTGATGTTGAGAGCCAATTAATACTAACACTGTATTTGTAGTTTTTATCAGCTAAAACTCTTGCTCCAAAAGCAGAAAGTTTTAACACCGCAGGGCCACTCATTCCCCAGTGAGTAATTAATAAAGGACCATAATTTACTAAGTTAGTTCCGTTAATTTTCACTGTAGCATTGGGTACAGAAACTCCTCCTAAATCTTTAATTCGATCATCTTTTATGTTGAATGTAAATAAAGATGGAACAGTTGGAATAATAGTGTGATTTAATTTTTTTGAAATATCCCAAATCTTTTTACTACTTCCAGCTGCAATAACTAGTTTATCCGCAACGAACTCTTCCTCTTTAGTTTTGATAATCCATTGTTTATTTTCTTTGTTAAAAGTTGTAACACCTTTACTAGTAAGGACTTTAATATTTAAACGTTTAATTTCTTTGTGAAAACAATCAATAATCGCTTGTGAAGTATTTGCCTCAGGAAAAACTCTATTATCGCTTTCAATTTTTAGAGGAAGTCCTTTGCTTTCAAACCATTCAAAAGTATCACCAGTCATAAACTGATGAAATGGTCCTAGAAGTTCTTTTTGTCCTCGTGGATAAAATTTTGTTAGTTCTTTAGGTTCAAAGCAAGCATGAGTTACATTACATCTTCCGCCACCAGAAATCTTTACTTTTTGTAAAACATCTTTACCTTTTTCAAGAATTGTAATGTCTAAATTCGGATTTAATTCTTTCGCATTTATTGCTGTAAAAAAACCTGCGGCACCGCCACCGATAATTACAATTTTACTCATAAAATCATGTCTTTGTAAGGAATAACAGTTGTATATCCTTTCTGTTTAAAAAATTCTGGTGTGTCTTGGTTTCCTGTTGCTAAAACGAAATCACCACCCCAAGCTCCTAAACTTTTTACTTGTCCAAAATAATCTGAGAATAATAAATCTTTTACTTTAGGTAGCTCAACAATAGATGAAATAATTGTTTCATGTTCAGCTATATAAAGTTCAAATTCTGATAAAGATTTGGTAGAAATCATCTTTTTTGATATTTCTGAAATTCTATTTATCTCTCTTTCTATAAGTTGTTTCTTTTCTCGATATCTTTTAATTCCTTCTCTACTGTTTTGTTTTTGGTTCAAGTACACAAAAAATAAATTGTCTTTGAAAGTAGGAGAGAAGTTAACTTCTGAAATAATAGGTTTACTATCTTTTAAGGTATAGAAAATAGGAGTGTTATGTTTAGCACAAGCTATATCATAACCACTTCCAGAAAACGCATTCCAAAGTAAGTCAAACGGATTAACATTTGCCCATGTAGCAATATTATTAATTAAAGTAGAAGAACTTCCTAATCCCCAATCTTTCGGAAATGTTAGATTCGTTTTAACAAAATATCCTTTTTCGGTTTGTAAGAAATTTGGATTTAGTTTTCTAGCCTCTTGCAGCATATTCTGCAACGTTTCAGCAATAGTTTCAGAATTACCGTCTTCGTCAGAATTGAAAGTAGCTGAGGTTAATCGAAGTTTCGGTAGGCTGAATTGCGCTTCGAACCAACAATTTCCTTCATCGGTAAAACTTCCCCAAACAAGAACAGGTTCTTCCACAGATTCAATCACTAGATTTTGACCGTATTTAGTAGGAACAGCTAAGGAAGTTGCTCCGTCTAATACAACATATTCTCCAGTGAGTAGTAATTTTCCGTTTGAATAGAATTCCTTCAATTTATGATTCTTTATGAGTGTTATTCCTTTTTCTTTTTAAAAACACAGCTATTATTAAACAAATGCCGATGAAAATACCACTAAAAGCATCTGTTAAGTCTTTGTCTGAATAAACACCATAAACAGAAGCTAATATTGCGAGAACACCTATTATGATAACTAATATCTCTTTTGATCTTTTCATTGATATTGATTGTCTAAACTAATCCAAATTGTTTGAAATGATGCGTAAAATGCTTCACTTGAAACTTTTTCCAATATTCGAAATCTAAATCTCCAAAAAAAGGATGTGTAATGGTTCGCGAAGGATCTTTTTCAAAAACTTCAAAAAATATGTTTACTTGATTAATTAGATCATTAATAGCTTCCTCAATTGAATTAAACTTTAAAGGGGTAGGGTTTTCTGATAAGAATGAAGCTTTAAAACCTAATTGTAATTCATTTTCCGTATTTAAAAAAGGTTTTCTTCTTGCCGCTTTTTCATCATCTACGAAAATATCTACTTTCCAATTTCCATTCGGAATTTTTGTAACAGCACTTAAATGTTCAATCATTTGTTGTGCATTCATATCTCCGAAAATAGGTTCAGAATTTATTGTTAAAGATTGAAGTTTACTTCTTACGTTTTTTTCATTTGAAAAATCTACCCAATTAACTTTAGGTTTTCGTAGTGCATTGATTTTTTCAACTACAGCACTATGAGAAACAGTTCTATTTTCAAAATAAGCAACAACTTCCTCTTTTTCATTTTTGGTTGCATTATGCTGATTCAAAATATTCATCAAGTGCATTTTCATATGTCCATGTTGAATACCTTTTGTTGTCAATGCTCTTAAAGCTGCAAAATTTTGAGCTAAACCAGCTGCTGCAATAATTTGCATTAAAATTCTAGCAGAAGGTTTTTGCATCATATCTAACGAAAGTTTTGCCATAGGATGTAAAGCAGTTAAACCTCCCACAGTTCCTAAAGCCAACGGAATTTCAATCCAAAATCTGAAAATACCACCTTTTACTTCGCAATGCGTTAAACTAGTGTATTCTCCATTTCTTGCTGCATAAGCATGTGCGCCAGATTCAATCGCTCTAAAATCATTTCCAGTAGCTAGAACAACAGCATCAATTCCGTTCATAATTCCTTTGTTATGAGTCACTGCTCTATAAGGTTCTATTTCAGCAATCTTAACAGCTTGTTCAAATTTATAAGCAAACTTTTCTGGGTTTTCACCACCTAAATCTTTAATCGGACAGCTTACTTCAGCGCGAACTAAACATTCTGGCACATAATTAGACAGAATACTCATGACGATTTCAATATCTTCATTTTGAAACTTTTTGGCTATTGCTTCTAAACAAGAATTTATGAAATTAGCTCCCATACTATCTTTAGTTTCAAAAGTTACGTGAAGTTGGTAATAATCTTGTAATTTGTATGTTTTATCTACAAGTTTAATGTCTAAAATACCACCACCGCGTTTTTCCATATTTTTAGTGATAGAGGCAGTAGCAGCATAAAGTTCAGTTTTTTGTAGTTCGAAATAGTTGTGAAGATCTGTCTTATCCCCTGCATACATAAAATGAACTTGACCAATTTTTGTTGTCGAAAGTACCTCGGTTTTAAATCCACCTCTAGTACTCCAATATTTTGCAACTTTTGAGGCGGCGGCAACAACTGAACTTTCCTCAACAACCATAGGAACAACATATTCTTTCCCATTAATTAAAAAGTTTGGTGCAATACCATAAGGCATGTAAAAGTTTGAAATAGTATTCTCTATGAAATCGTCATGGAGTTGTTGTAATTTTTCATCAACATTCCAGTATTGTTTTATAGTTTGAAGGATTTCAGGTTGACTGTTGAAATAGTTTTCAGCCAACCAATCAATTTTTTCTTCTTTACTTAGTTTTGAAAAACCAGAAATAATCTTCGACATTCATCTTATCTTTAAAGAAAACAAAGATAAATCTTTCAAAGAAAACACATTTATTTATCGCAGTTTTCTGTTAATTTACTTCAAAGTTTATTATTTTTTCGTAAACTTGGCAGTCGTATTATCAAATTATCAAATAAATCAATTTTTTTGATGGGAAAATCACGCTTATTAGCAATACTATTTATATTTTTTATAGGAAATAGTTTTACAATTACTTCACAAGTAAAAAAAGAAATCACTTTAGAAGAAATTTGGTCGGGAGCATTCTCCGCAGATCAAATGAATGCATTAAACTCCATGAATGGAGATTTTTATTCAGTTTTAAATTTTAATCAAGAGACTAAAAGCACATCTGTGGATAAGTACAGCTATGCTACTCAATTAAAAGTTGAAACTATAGTAGATAGTAAGGATTTATACAATATCGCTTATTTTACTTCGTATTCTTTTAATAATGATGAAACTAAATTATTATTAGGGACAGATCTTAAACAAATTTATCGTCGTTCATATAAAGGAACTTTTTATGTGTATGATGTAAAGACTAAAGAATTAACATTATTAGGTAATGATATTCAGGAACCGACTTTTTCACCTGATAGTAAAAAAGTAGCGTACGCAAAAGAAAACAATCTTTATGTAAGAGATTTGGAGGGGAATAGAGAAGTAAAAGTTACAGCTGATGGCAAATTAAATTCTATTATTAATGGTACCACTGATTGGGTTTATGAAGAGGAATTTGCCTTTGTCAAAGCTTTTGATTGGAGTGCAGATAGTAACTATGTTGCTTTTTTACGTTTCGATGAAAGTGATGTTACACAATTTTCAATGAATGTAACTGGAAATGAATTATATCCTTCTTTGAATACATTCAAATATCCCAAAGCAGGAGAAAAGAACGCAAAGGTAACTTTAAACCTTTTTACATTTTCTGATAAAAGTGTCAAAAGAATTGCACTATCAAACTACGAGTATATTCCAAGAATTCAATGGACAAAAGAACCAACTATTTTATCAGTAACAACATTAAATCGTCACCAAAACGATTTAAATTTATATTTCTACGATGCGAAAACAAATACCTCAAAAGTTGTATTAAATGAAAAGGATGAGGCCTATGTAGATGTAAAAGATAATCTAACATTCTTAGAGGATAATAGTTTCATTTGGACAAGTGAAAAAGATGGGTTCAATCATATCTATCATTACGATAAAAATGGAGCTTTAAAGAATCAAGTAACTAAAGGTAGTTGGGAAGTAACAAAATATTATGGTTTAGATAAGAAGACAAACAGAGTTTTTTATCAATCAGTTGAAAATGGTTCTATCAACAGAGGAGTTTATTCTATTGGTATTAACGGTTCTGGTAAGAAATTATTATCTCCTAAAACAGGACAAAGTAATGCTTCATTCAGTAAGAATATGAAGTATTTTATAAATACACACTCTTCGGTAACACAAGTTCCTACGTATTCTTTATTTAACGGGGAAGGGCAAAAAATCAAAACTTTAAAAGATAACTTAGAATTACAAGTTAAAATTGGAGGATATAAGTTAAGCAAGAAAGAATTTTTTACTTATAACATCAATGGATACGACTTAAATATGTGGGTAATTAAACCTGTAGATTTTGATCCTAACAAAAAATATCCGTTACTAATGTTCCAATATTCAGGACCAGGTTCTCAGCAGGTAGCAAATCGTTGGAATACTAGTAGAGATTACTGGCACCAAATGTTAGCGCAAAAAGGTATAGTTGTTGCCTGTGTTGATGGAAGAGGTACAGGATTAAAAGGAAGAGATTTCAAGAAAATAACTCAGAAAGAACTTGGAAAATATGAAGTAGAAGATCAAATTGCTGCTGCTAAATTTTTCTCAACAGAACCTTACATTGATGCAAACAAAATTGGTATTTGGGGATGGTCTTACGGTGGATTTATGAGTACTAACTGTATCTTAAAAGGAAACGATGTGTTCTCTATGGCAATTGCAGTAGCACCTGTTACATCGTGGCGTTTTTATGATACTGTTTATACAGAACGTTACATGACAACACCACAAGAAAATCCAACAGGATATGATGAGAACTCACCTATTTCGCATGCTGATAAATTGAAAGGTAAGTATCTTTTAGTTCATGGTTCAGGAGATGATAATGTGCATGTTCAAAATACAATGAGAATGGTAAACGCTTTAGTGCAAAACAACAAGCAATTCGATTTATTTATTTATCCTGATAGAGCACACGGAATTTATAGAGGACAAAATACCAGATTACACTTGTATACGAAGCTAACCAACTTTGTTCTTGACAATCTTAAAAACTAATAATAACTAAAACGCACAATTAATGAAAGACTCATCAATCAAGGAAAAAGAAATTTTCGGACATCCTATAGGATTATATGTCTTATTTTTTACAGAATTATGGGAACGTTTCTCATATTACGGAATGAGAGCTTTATTGGTCTTATTTTTAACAGCTACAGTTACAAGTGATAATCCAGGATGGGGTTGGTCGGAGTCAGAGGCTATTTCACTATACAAATGGTATACAACTTTGGTATATCTTGCAGCAATTCCTGGAGGTATATTAGCTGATAAAATATTTGGGCAAAAACGAATGGTTATGATCGGTGGGCTATTATTATGCATAGGTCATGGAATTTTAGCGATTAATGCTGCTTGGGCTTTTTATACTGGATTAGGTTTCATTATTGCTGGAGTTGGTGGGCTTAAGCCAAATATTTCTACTATGGTTGGGGGCTTATATAAAAAAGGCGATGACAGAAGAGATAAAGGATTTTATATATTTTACATAGGGATTAACTTAGGAGCTTTCTTAGCCGGTATTATAATAGGTCAATTAGGTGAAAAAGTAAATTGGCATTATGGTTTTGGTTTAGCTGGAATAGGTATGTTGATAGGACAGATTATCTATATATGGGGGCAAAAGCATTTAAAGACTACAGGTAATTTTATAGGTGCAAAAGAAGCTTCTCAAGAAGAAAAAGAAGCTATGAAGAGACCTCTAACAAGAGTGGAGAAAGATAGAGTTTTAGTAATGGTATTATCTTTTTTAATTGTTATAGTTTTTTGGGGAGCTTTTGAGCAGGCAGGAGGACTTATGAACCTCTATGCTAAATCAAAAACAGATAGAATGTTTTTTGGTTGGGAAGTACCTGCTTCGTATTTTCAGTCAGTTAACTCATTTTTTATATTTACTTTAGGGATTTTAATTGCAAATTTCTGGTTGAAATGGGGTAGGAAAGGTAAAGAATCCTCTTCCTTGTTTAAAATGGCGGTTGGTGTTATTATTATGGGCTTAGGATTTGTTTTTATGAGCTTTGCGTCAAGCGAGTATGAAAGTACTGGGAGTTCTGGGATGTATTGGTTGATATTGGCTTATTTATTTCATACTGTAGGAGAATTATGCACATCTCCAGTGTCGTTGTCATTTATTACAAAATTAGCTCCAGTTAAGTATGCATCATTAATGATGGGCGCTTATTTTGCAGCTACAGGTATGGGTAATTTTGTTGCAGGTACAATTGGAGAGCAAATTAAGAACTTTTCGGAATTGCAGTTATTTACAGGGATTACGGTTTTTTGTGTAATATTTGGTTTGTTGATATTGGCAATCCTAAAACCATTGAAACGTTTAACTCATGGGGCTGAAGATATAAGTAAGCCAGCTGCGGAGTAATTGAAAAAGAAGGTAATCAACAAATAATTTACAAATGAATACAGATATAGAGAATTTATTTAAAGATAAAGTTATAGGGCATCCAGCGGGATTGTTTGTACTCTTCTTTACTGAAATGTGGGAGCGTTTTTCTTACTACGGGATGAGAGCATTATTAGTTATGTTTTTTACAGCTTCTATAATGGATGAAGGATGGGGTTGGCCTAGAGAATGGGCGTATGCAATTTTTGGAACCTATACTTCTTTAGTTTATTTATCCACTCTTTTAGGAGGTTATTTTGCCGATAATGTTATTGGTATAAGAAAAGCAGTAGTTGTAGGAGCTTTATTAATGACTTTAGGACATGCTTGTATGGCTGTTGAGACATCTTTCTTTATATATTCAGGGCTTACACTACTTGTATTTGGTAGCGGTTTTTTTAAACCTAATATGACTTCGATTATTTCAGAAATGTATAACGGAAAACCTGAAAAAAAAGATGGTGCTTATACTATTTTTTATATGGGGGTTAATGCTGGAGCCTTTTTAGGTATTTTATTGTGTGGTTATCTAGGAGAAAAGATTGGATGGTCATGGGGATTTGGTGTTGCGGGTATATTTATGCTATTTGGTTTATTACAGTTCTGGTTAATTCAAGATATTTTTGGAAATATCGGAATTGAAGCAAAAAATAAAAACGTTGAAGTTTTGGATACAACAAAAGAGAATAATGAAGATGTAGATGAGAGAAACCCTTTTACTAGTTTAGAAAAAGGATTAATAGGTTTATCTTCTTTATTAGGTCTTTTATGGATTTTTAACGATCCTATTTCAAAAATTTCTGAGGGTGAGTACAATATATTTCCATTTGAAATAGCGGGGTTATCTGGAGCAAATTTTGCTATTATTATTGCATTTGCCATATTTATTGCACTTTTAGTTATGAGAATACCTAGATATGGAAGAATAACGAGAGATAGAATGTTAGCAGTAACTTTTTTCTGTTTTGTTACTATATTTTTCTGGGCAGTTTTTGAACAAGCACCTAGTTCATTAACAATTTTTGCCAAGGATTATACTAATAGAGTTTTAGAAGGAAGTAGTGCTATGATATTTAAGGTTATTGACGCTTTGATTACGATAGTTCCTTTAGTTATAATAACATGGGTTCTATACTTATTATTCAAGAAGACATTCAAAAGATTTGCGATGTCCAACATAGTTTTAGCTTTAAGTTTTATTATAGTTTGGTTTATTGCTATTTATAGATTAGTAGATAAGTTCAGTCAAGACGTTGCTGAAGTTGAGGCCTCATGGTTCGGAATTTTAAATTCTTTATTTATTATTACTCTTGCACCTTTATTCTCTAAATGGTGGGAGAGTAAGTATAACCCAAATGCAAATATGAAATGGGCTATAGGAATGGGGCTGCTTGGTTTAGGAATGGCTTGCGTTGCCATTGGTTCAGGATCTATTCCGGTTGGAGCTAAAACCGCATCTGTGAGTATGATATGGTTAATATTAGTTTATCTTTTTCATACTATGGGAGAGTTATGTATTTCACCGGTTGCTTTATCATACGTGTCTAAATTAGTTCCAGGAAGAATGATTGCATTTATGTTTGGAGTATATTACTTGGCTGTGGCTATAGGAATGAAATTAGCAGGTGTTTTCGCAGAGTCATCAGAGGCAATTGCTCAAGAGCAGGGGTTAAGTAGTTTCTTCTGGTTGTTAACTTCTATTTCATTGGGCTTAGCTGTTTTTTCTGCAATTTTACATCCAGTAATTAAAAAATTAATGCACGGAGTAAAGTAGTAACTTTTATTTTTAAGTATATATTACAGCCTATCAAAGTAAAATTTGATAGGTTTTTTTGTAAATTTGAATTACATTTCGAGACATAAAGATTATGAGAAATATTTTACTAGTAGTTGTTTTTGTTATTTCTGTATTCACAGTAAATGCACAAGATGTTAATTGGTTGTCATTTGAAGAGGCATTAGAATTGAATAAAAAGAATCCAAAACCTATAATGATCGATTTATATACGGATTGGTGTGGATGGTGTAAAAAAATGGATGCTACAACTTATAAAAACGAGGTAATTGTTAAGTATATTAATGATAATTACTATGCTGTAAAAATGGATGGTGAAGGAAAAGATGACATTACTTTTAAAGGTAGAACTTTTAAATTCGTTCAAAAAGGTAGAAGCAAATATCATGAATTAGCAGCAGCTATATTAAATGGTAAATTGAGTTACCCTTCAACTGCATTTTTTGATTCTAAAGAACAATTGATCCAGGCAGTTCCTGGTTATTTAGTGAAAGAACGTTTCGAAAAAATCTTGGCATATTTTAGTGGAGAAGCCTATAAGAACACACCTTGGCAAGATTTTGAGAAAAACTTTAAAAGTTCTCTTTAAGTAGCAGAAATTAGTACTTTAAAATATATGCGCCATTTTGCTTAGTTGAGTGAAATGGCGTTTTTAGTTGCTTACAAGTTTCTTTCCATCTTCTGATATAGCTGTTGTAATTTGATCCATCAGCAATAATAATTTTTGGATGGAGGTTTTCTATCAATCGTTGTAAATTCAATTTTGGAGAACGTTTTAAAATGATTGTGGAGTTCTTTTTAAAGTTTTTCGGATATATTCCTAAACTATCAATGTTTAGTATGAATTGATTGTCTATTTTTAATATTCTATGACTAAGGATGTCATTTGTCATAGTGAGTCTTTCATTTGCTGCATAGCTCCTTACTGACTTATCCAATGGAAGAGAGATATCGCCCTTATCAGAATAAATTTCTAGCACATCGGAGTCTCTAATAGCGATTACAGAATTTTTTTTATTATGAAATACTATGAATTCTCTTTTCTGATTTAATTGCCAATTATTTAGTATTTCGAACGATTGAAATAGTATAATAACTAAAAGTAGTATGATTAGTCTTTTAGTAGTTCGCTGTAGAATTATATGATAGCAAATAATAATAAGTAGATACCAAAAGATAACTTCAAAAGAAGAAATGAAAATATTTTTAAAAATAAAGCTTTCTTTGCTTGCAACCCATTGAATCATAATATTCATAAATTGAATTATTTTTTCATAGAGTATGATAAGAATTTGAGGAAGAATTTGTAATCCTGAAAGAATGATAATCATAATTCCAAAAATTAAAATAATTCCTAAAAAGGGTATGATAATTAAATTTGAAATTAGAAATAAACCAGGGAATTGATGAAAGTAATAAAAACTAACAGGTAAGACACCGATTTGTGCAGCAAATGAAACTGTAGTTAACTCCCATATTTTTTTAGTAACATAAAGCTTAGGTGTGTAAATACCTAAAAGTTTTGGTTGAAATTTCACAATACTAAATACGGCTAAATAGCTTAACTGAAATCCAACATCAAATAAAAAGTGCGGATGAATTAAGAGAAGTATGAGCATTGAACTAATTAAAGAATGTTCTACTGGTTGTTTTTGTTTTAGAGAATTCCCAATAATCATAAATGAAAACATTGTTACAGCTCTTACTACGGATGCTGATAAACCAGTAAATACAGCAAATAGCCAGAGAATTACAATCATTAAAATAAGTCTCACAGTTTTTCCATGTTTGAATAAAATTAATGGAGAGAATATATAATTGAGAATCTGTACTAATATTCCGATATGTAATCCGGATATGGCTAGGATATGAATTGCTCCTGCATCCGCATAATTATTTAATATCTCTGTAGAAATATTTTTTCGCTCTCCAAGGAGTAGAGAGTTGATTATAGCATAGACGTTAAAAGAAAATTTGGATTTTAAATGTTCTTGGATTTTCGTTTTAAGTCTAAAAAGAACTGAAAATGGGTTGTTTGTTTTCTCCTCGAATGAAGTTATTTCCCAATTTTTTAAATAGAGTTGATGATAAATCCCTTTATGCTTCAAATATTTTTTGTAATTAAAATCGTAAGGATTTTTCGGTGGAGATATAGTTTTAAATGATGACTTTGTTATAATTATATTACCATGTTTAAGAGCGTCACAGTTCTTAGTCTTTGCAATGTTAAGAATCACTTTACCAGAGACTGAAGTGTCATCTATTTGAAAAACTCGTCCTATGTAACGATAATTATAAGCATTCTCTTTTAATATTTCTTTTATTTCTAGTTTGATTAGAGCATTCTGCGAATTGAAGTGACTATAATGATTTTTACTATTTATTGGGGTAGCAATAAAGTAAGATGTAATCCCAATAAAAATGAAGATAATTGAACCAGTAAAAATGAATAACAAGCGTTTTTTGAATCTATGTGCGAAGAATATTATTGTCAATAACACGGCTAATGCAATTTCAAGCAGCATAAAATTTTGGTCACAAACAGGAAAAGTGTCTTGTATGTATATACCTAAACAAACACATGTTAAAATGTGAAAAGGGATGTACCATATTTCGTTTTTCATAGCTAGCGTAATAAGATTATTACTTATAGTAAATGTTCTCATAGTGAACTTGTAACGAAGTTCCATATAATCTAATCATTAGCTTTATTTTTTCTATGGTTGAATTTGTTGGAGTTTGTTATGAAAGCTAAATCCTTTGGTAAATCAGGTAGAGTGACCAATGAGATCAAAAAAATTAAATTGGACCAACAAAGAAATCATTAAAAGATTAAATCTATTTCATCATAGTTTGCACTAATCAGTTAAATAAATTGGAATATGTTACCCAACTTGAAGATATAATTTCTTGCGAAAAAGGGAGATTATTAAAGCTGTTTAAAATATTTATAACTGCTAAGTCAGAGGATATTTATAGAAATACTTATAACTTAAATATCCATTTAAACACAAGAGGATTTTATTAAAATTTGAAAGGATTGAGTTATAATTTATTTGCATAGAGCTAACAAAAAGAAGTTCTTGTTCTGAAGTAACTTTTTGGGATACAGATCGATCTTTAAAACTTTTTTAAATATAAGTACAAATAGTTCATTTATTTTTCTCTCTTTTGCAAAAAATGTCAATAGCGAAGTAAAAAGGAATATATTTTTGATTTTATGGTTTTGGAAAAATATCTTAAGATTACCGTAAAGTAGTAGTTATAAATGCTATCAATCGATTGCTTGAGATGAAAGAGTTAAGGCGATATATACTCAAAAGGATTTACTTCTAGGGAACAATATTGTAACGCGCGGCTTTATTCGCAATTTATAAAGTAAAAAAAATAAGAACCTTTGAGTTTAGTTTTGGAGAAATAGGAGAATGAAAGTGTTCTATAGCAGTATTGATAAGATATAAAAAGAAGGAATTGAATTGTCAATTCGTTCTTCTTTCAAAAATTATTAGTTAAGCTTAAAATTAATAGTGAATTTATTAACTACATGAACTGGAATATCATCTTTCATTGCTGGTTTTGAATTTGGGAAGTGTTCTGATAAGACGCTCAGCAGTAACTTCTAAAAGTTCACCTATACTTTCGTCTTTTAGTTTATGTATTAACAATACTTTTCTTATTACTTATAACAAAACGAATGTTTACAGTTCTCTGAATATTTGTATAAATAGGATATACTGTATAAGTAAAGTTTTCTTTGATGTGATAGACATTTGTTTTCCAAAATAAGCTGATTTCTCTAAATATGGAGATTTTCATATTTTTCAAATAAAGGAGTTCGATGTACATTATGAAAAGAAACCATTCCAGTTATATTTTCTTCACCCAATGATAAATCAGTTAGTAAGGTGCTTTTCTTTACTTCAAAAACAGTTTATTGATAGCCACTGGAAACAGCATTTGCAGTTAAATCTCTTTCGATGTACTCTTTTTCATGAAGATACCTCAAAAGATACTTTTTTAGTGTTTTGGTCGTCGTTCTTTTCTACAGTGCATTTAGTGATACTATTTAAATCTAAACTAGGGTCGGGTCAACAGAAATGGTTTCACAAGTTGCTGTTTTTTGAACATGAAAACCAAAAGACAAGGCAATTAGTGTGGTAGAGATTTTAAATTTATTTTTTAAAACTATATTATATTGGGTGATTGGAGATTCAAATATAAAAACTCTTTTAGGAGTTGCAATGTGAAGTTTTAATACTTAAAATATAAGTAATATCATAATAAAGACAAGAAAAAGGCGACCAAAAATATGGTCGCCTTTTATATTATAATTTAAGATTGTCTTATTAAACCATCTCAACAAATAATCCGTCATCAACTTTTGAAACTTTAGCAAGATTATTTTTTGTTAATCCTTTTATGGTTTTATCCCATTTTTTATTACTCAGTCCAGATTGAGTTTTTAATTCTCCTAGTTCTAATTTTTCAGCTTTTTCTAATAAAGCTAAAACAGCTTTTTCATCATCATTTAATTCAACTGAAGGTGCTTTTCTTTCTGGTTTCATTTGTGGGAAGAATAATACTTCTTGGATAGAAGGGTTGTTCGTTAGATACATAATTAAACGATCCATACCAATACCTAATCCAGATGTTGGAGGCATTCCATATTCTAATGCACGTAAGAAATCTTGATCTATAAACATTGCTTCATCATCTCCACGATCAGCTAATTTTAATTGAGCTTCAAATCTCTCACGTTGATCAATTGGATCATTTAATTCTGAATACGCATTTGCGATTTCCTTACCACAAACCATTAATTCAAAACGCTCTGTTAATTCTGGGTTGTCTCTATGTTCTTTGCATAATGGAGACATTTCTTTTGGGTAATCTGTAATGAAAGTAGGTTGAATATAATTTCCTTCACATTTTTCTCCGAAAATTTCATCTATTAATTTTCTTTTACCCATGGTTTTATCAACCTCAATTCCCATTCCTTTTGCAGCTTCAAATAGTTCCTCTTCAGATTTACCATTAATATCGAAACCAGTAAAATGCTTGATAGAATCCGCCATTGTTACTCTAGCATAAGGAGCTTTGAAGTCTACTTCGTGTTCTCCAAAAGTAGCTTTTGTTGTTCCGTTAACTGCAATTGCACAGTGCTCTAATAACTTCTCAGTGAACTCCATCATCCAATTGTAGTCTTTGTAAGCAACGTAAATTTCCATTGCAGTAAACTCTGGATTATGAGTTCTATCCATTCCTTCGTTACGGAAGTTCTTTGAGAATTCGTAAACACCATCAAATCCACCAACAATTAATCTTTTTAAGTAAAGCTCGTTAGCAATTCTCATATATAATGGGATGTCCAACGAGTTGTGGTGAGTAACAAATGGTCTTGCGGCAGCACCACCAGGAATTGGTTGTAAAATCGGAGTTTCAACTTCAAAATAACCAGCATCATTAAAAAACTGACGCATTGCATTAAATAACTTGGTTCTTTTGACAAAAACCTCTTTTACATGTGGATTAACAGCTAAATCAGCATACCGTTGTCTGTAACGCATCTCAGGATCTGTAAATCCATCATAAGTATTTCCTTCAGCATCTACTTTAGGCAAAGGAAGTGGTTTTAAAGATTTACTTAATAGAGTAAATTTTTTTACCATTACAGTCGATTCTCCAACTTGAGTTTTGAATAATTCTCCTTCAATTCCTACAAAATCTCCGATATCTAAAAGTTTCTTATATACTTCGTTGTAAAGAGATTTGTCTTCTCCAGTACAAATTTCATCACGATTAAAATATACTTGAATTCGACCTTCATTATCTTGAAGTTCGGCAAATGAAGCCTTACCTTGAATTCTTCTTGACATTAAACGCCCTGCAATTACCACTTTTTTACCTTCCTCAAATTTTTCTTTAATCTGTTTAGAACTTGAATCTAACGGATATAAATTTGCTGGATAAGGATTGATTCCAAGCTCACGTAATTTCGTCAGCTTTTCTCTGCGTACAATTTCTTGTTCTGATAATTGCATTATTAATTATTTTAAGTGATTTAAATTAAAGGCGCAAAGATACAATCAATTGAAGAATTAAACAATCTTCTTTTTTCTTGAAAAAATAAAAAACAACAGAAATTTTTGCTTATAATTAAAATATCTTTATATTTGCAGGCTGTTTAATTTGAAAACAGCGTTTAGTTGTGTTGTGAGGCGATAAATCGCCTAGGTTTTGTTAACCAATGGAAAGCTTCCCTTTTTTGGGTTGCTTTTTTATTTTTTACCTACTTCATTTTAAAATAAAACATTTTTATATTCCCAAACAGTAGATAAAAACAAGAAAAAGTAAACAATTGCGACCGAGAATTTGATAGTTGCTGAAGCCAAGAAACCTAAAAATGCTCCCGTTGAAGCTTTTAAAGCTCTATCTGTATCCTTGCCATCGTATAGTAATTCTCCAACAAATGCTCCAAAGAAGGCCCCAATTAATATTCCAAAAGGAATAGGGGAGAATAAACCAATAATTAATCCTATTGTTGTTCCGTAAGCTCCATACTTAGTACCGCCAAATTTTTTAGCTCCCATTGCAGGAATGAAATAGTCCATGATAAATATAAAAAGAGCAATAAATAATGTAATACCAAGAAAAGTCCAGTTTTGTGGAATCACCTTGGTTAAATGAAGTAGTAATAACCCAATCCAACTAGTTATTGGTCCTGGTAATATTGGTAAAAATGAGCCAATTACGCCTAAACAGACAAATATAAAACCTGCTAATATTAGCAAAATATCCATAGAATTCATTCAATTTATATGTATATGACGAGTCGTGTTTGTGGTTGTTACATAGTATATGATTTATTTTTAACTAAAAAATTAGTTTAAACTAATTTTTTAGTTATATTTGAAGAGTGAAAAATTATAAGTTTAAATTAAATGGAAAAGTATTTAGGAGTTTTTATTGTGCTAATCGTTCTTTATTCCTGTTCAAAAGATAAAGAACAGTCAAGAGTAATTGGAGTTCATAATCGTCCCGATTTTGAAGAATTAAAAGAATTGAAACTAGATGATTATTATGTGAATTTATTGAATCCAAAATTTTCAAAGAAAGAAGACTTCAAAGGCGTATTAAAATCATGGGGAGATTTTCATAATAAAGTAAATGAAGTTTTAGTAGCAAATGATTTTTCTTGGGAAATTCCAGATTCATCTATTACTGTTGTTAATAAAATTTATTTCAATAAATATGGAAAAGTAAATTACTTTTTGGTTAACGTGCGTAACGAGAATGTCACCAACGAGGTGAAAAATAAATATATTTCGTTGTTAAATTCTCATTTAGATGAACTTTCAATAGAACTAAAAAGAGAAGGTCAGTTTTCCCAGTGTGGTAAAGTAAAATATAAAAATTATGAGTAAACAGTTAACAAAGGCAGAAGAACAAATAATGCAGGTGTTGTGGGATTTAAAAGAAGCCTCTGTAAAGGAAGTAATTGCTGAGTTACCAGATCCAAAACCAGCATACAATACCGTTTCAACGATAATTAGAATTTTAGAAACGAAAGATTTTGTTGGGCATCAACCAAAAGGAAGAGGTTATGTTTATTTTCCTATAATTGAAAAAACAGATTATAGTAATCAGAGTTTACATAAACTTATGAATGGATATTTTGGAGGATCATTTAAAAGTATGGTGTCATTTTTCATGAAAGAGAATAAGCTCGATATTACAGAGTTGGAAACTATTTTAAAGGAAGTGGAAAAGAATAATAAAAAATAGAAGTTATGTTATCGTATACTATTCAAGTGATCTTATTTCAAATATTATTCTTAGCGGTTTATGATATTTTCTTAAGTCGAGAAACTTTTTTTACTACAAATAGAATTTATTTAATTTTTTCGGTAATTATTTCTTTTATTCTTCCTTTGATTAAATTACCAGTTATTAAAGATGCAGTTCCTCAGGAATATACAATTTTATTACCTGAAGTTGTTTTGTCTCCTCAAACTATTATTGAGAAACAAGAATGGTATCAGTCTGTCAGCTATTTAAATGTTTTATTTTGGATCGGAGCGTTCGCAGCTTCTTTATGCTTTCTAATAAAACTTTATAGTGTAATTAAACTTTTATGGGAGAACAATGTCGAGAAAAGAAAGGATTATAAGCTTATTAATTTATCGAATTCAACAAAAGCTTTTTCATTTTTCAACTTTATTTTTATTGGAGAAAATATACCAAGTAAAAGAAAAGAAAAAATCATTCAGCACGAATTGGTGCATGCAAAACAAAAGCACACAATAGATTTATTGTTTTTTGAAGTTCTGAAAATATGTATGTGGTTTAATCCGATACTTTGGGTGTTTCAAAAAAGAATCACCACAGTACATGAATTTCTGTCTGATGAAATTGCTAGTAAATCGTTAGAAACCAAAACATACATCAATAGTTTACTTGAACAAGTGTTTCAAGTTGAGAAAATATCATTTGTAAACCAATTTTATAAAAGTTCGCTAATTAAAAAGAGAATCATTATGATGACAAAAAAAAGATCTACAAAAGTAAAACAGTTTAAATATTTATTAATCGCTCCTGTTTTACTTAGCATGTTAATGTATACATCTTGTTTAAATGAAGAGCAGTTGATTACAGAAACAGAAAGAAATATTTTCCAAAGTAAAATTAGTTTTCACGGTGAAGATTACTTTTTGAAATCTACTACAAAAGATGGACAACTAAAAGCATATAATGAAGCAGGAGAAGAGGTCAACCCAAATACAGTATTTCCAGATCACAAATTTTATTATGATAAAGAAGGTTTTTTAGTTTGTGAATTTGAACTAGGTAAAATTTACTCGGAAAGAAACTCATTTAAAACGAAGGATTTTTATGCTTTTGTTTTTAAAAGAAAAGTAAAAAATGTACCGTTTTATCAACTGGATAAATTTCCTAGCTTCCAAAATGAAAAGGCTTCCAAAGATACTTTCAATCGAAATATGGTAAGTTTTGTTAATCAGAATATTGATTTAAAATTTGTCAATAGTTTAGATCTTAATCCCGGTAAAACAAGAGTTTTTGCTCAATTTAAAATCGATGAAAATGGAAATGTAATCGATATTAATGTTAGGGCGCCACATCCTAAATTAGTTGAGTATATCAAAAGCGTTATTCAAAAACTTCCAAGATTAATTCCTGGTGAAAAGGATGGCGAAGTAGTTAAAGTTGGTTATACATTACCTATTGCGTTTAATATTAAATAATAACAGAAAGAGAGAATTTTTATAATATTTGAAACTATGATGTTTATAAAGGCTGAAGTTATACTTCGGCTTTTATGACGAATTCAATACGGAGATAAAACAGAGTTTATGAAAACAAAAATTGCAATAATTATTTTATGGTTTTTCTTAATTGGATTAAACGCCCAAAAAGAAACAGAATTGATTGATAATTTAATTAATCAAGGGAGATATCAAAAGGCCTTAAAAGAATTAAGTTTATTACCAGATTCATTCAATAAGAATTATAAAATTGCGACAATTTATGATGTTTTAGATAATCATATAAAAGCATCATCTTATTTTAAAAAAGCATTGATTTTTAAAGATGATTACAAAACGAAGGTAAAACTCGGGAAGTCTTTGCTTAAGGATAAACGAATTCGCGAAGTGGTTGCTTTGTATGAAGATATTTGTTTTAAAGATCCTGAAAATTTAGTTGCAAAATATACTTTAGGGAAAAGGTATTTGCAGATTAAAAAGTTTGCTAAAGCGAGGGAAATCTTTAAACAGCTAATAATTAGGGATAAAGAAAATGCGAATTATTACTACCAGTATGCATTGTCAAACCCTCAGCCTAAAAAAATATTTAAGCGAATCGATTATTATTTGTTAGCCTATAAAAAGGATAACCAACATTTTAATTCGATTGAAAAATTGGCACGCGGATTTACAACAATTAAAGATAGAGATTCTGCTTTAGTTTTTATTGATAAAGGTTTGATGTTAAGGCCAAATCATATTGATTTAAATCGTCTTAAAATAAACAGTTTGTTTCGAAAGAAAGATTATGAAGAAAGTATTTCATTATTGAAACATATCGATACAATTCAACCAAATGAACATTATACTCATAAAATGTTAGGGCGTTGTTATTTCAATTTAGAAAAGTATGTTGAAGCAGAAAAGCATTTTCAGAAAGCCAGTAAACTTGATATAGAAGATTATAGTAGCATGACTTTTTTAGGTGATATTGCAATGATGAATAAACAGCCAAGAATGGCTTTGGTCTATTATATGTCTGGAACAACAAGAGGAAAGAAGAAGAGAGATCGAGCATACATGGGATTAGCAAATGTTTTTTCAGAAATGAAAATGCCAAGAAATGTGTTAGAGTCATATGAAAGTGCATGGGAAGATAACTCAAAGAACTACAAAGCATTATTTGGCTTGGCAAAACAGTCAGATAATTATTATAAGGATAAAAAAATTGGTTATAAATTATATAAAAGATATAAGTCAAGATTTGAAGGAAAAGACTCGATTACAGATAAGTTTGTTGATAATAGAATAAAAGAAATAAAAAAGAAGTATTTCTTGAAGGGAGAAAAGTTAGAATAAATCTTTTTTTATATTTTCACTTTATAAATCTAAAGTTGTGATTCGTAGGGTGTTTATTTTTGTGATAATGTTAAGTAGTTGCTATTCATGTAACTATTTCTCTAATGACGGAAAGCAAACAAAGCAAAAACTAGACACAATTGTTGATTTTACTACGGTAAGTCAGTCTCCTTCGTTTAAAAACTGTGAGGAATTACTTGATGATGATAAGACAAATTGTTTCAGAAATAGTATCAGAAAACACTTTACAGAAAAACTAAAAGAAACGCAGTTTTCGAGTGATGCGGAAATAAGTGAGACAGTAGTACTTATTTTACGTATAAATAATAAGGGAAAGGTTTCATTAAAAGAAGTGGAATCCTCTAATGTGATACAAGAAAAATTACCAGATTTATTAGCGGTTTTAAATAAGATTGTATCTGAGCTTCCTCAATTAACACCTGCTAGTAAAATAGGAATTCCTGTTACAACAGAATATCAATTACCTATAAAAATAAAAACAACAGAGTAGGTACTACAAATAACGGAGCAATTACAATTATTACGGATATAACAGTCCAAAATAAGAATGTAAAAAGGTTAAATTTTACGGTTTTAGGTTTATGAAGCATTTCATCGACCTCTTGTATTGTAAATGTCAATATTTCTTTTTTAGAAATATTTTGGTCAATTAACCCGTTATAAGAAAGTCCTTGTTTAAATCCTTTTAAGACCTCCTTTGGGTGCGTTAAAACTCCAAAACCCATTGCCCACAAGCTTAAAAAGCCGATAGGGAAGTGCTTCCACATTCCAGTCGCAATTTCCCAGCCAGCTATGTAGGCTTCGCCTTTCCAAGAAACGTCGCAATTAAATAATATGTGTTGTATATCATGAATGTAAACAATCTTCTTTCTAAACTCAGAATTGGGAAGTTTCAATGAGAAAAATCGGAATTTCATTATAAAGTATTCCTTATCTATTCCACCATCAAGTTCTAAGTTGTTAGCTTGATAAAAATATTCGAGTTCTTTAGCAACGGTCATTTTAAAAATAATTAAAGGATAAAAGTATTTCTCCTATTCATAATAGAAATTGACAATTATCAAGAAATTATGATGATGAAAAAGATTTAAAATACTAGTTTTAGCGATAATTAAAACCAAGCAAAATTATGAAAAGAATATTTTACTATTTTATGTTTTTCCTGACATTAAATCTTCTTGTAGGATGTGAAGTTGGATGGGAAACAAAATTTAACAAAGATGGAAGTGGTAAATACAGCATGATGGTAGATTTATCCTCACTTCTTCAAATGGCATCAACGTTACCAAAATCTGAAGAAGATAAACCATCATCTTTTAAAGATACTGTAATTAATTTTTCTGATATTTTAGAAACAAAGAAAGATAGCATATCGAAATTACCAAAGAAAGAACAAAAGAGGTTAAAGGAATTAGAAGATTTAGCTATTGTAATTAAAGCTGATACCGCTACGAATAAAGGTTTTATGCGTATTGAGTATGATTTCGATGATATGGAGGATTTACAAACCCTCGGAAAGAAATTAAAAAGTGCAGAAATTGATAAACTTACTGATTTTGGAAGTGCGAAGAAAATGAATTCTGAAGGAGAAAAGAGAGATTTTCCTGTAATTACTGATATGTTTGACATCAATTTTAGAAGAAAGAGTTTTACCACTAAAATCAAAGATGATGCAGGTAAAAACATGAAGAGTGATGATGGGAAAGATGAAGCTTTTGCTAAAATGATTGTTTTTAAAATTCGATATTTATTCCCGTATAAAATAAAAAGTGTTAATAACGAAAACGTAAAAATCCTTTCAAATTTTAAAGGAATAGAATTCGAGGCTAATATTGCCGACATGGCTAAAAACCCTAATTTCTTTGATGTGAAAGTTGATTTCGAATAGTAGTCAGTAAATACAAGGAATTATATAAATACAACAGATGAGTCTTCATAAGAAGGCTCGTTTTTTATTTAGCTCTTATTCTGCTAAAGGTTTCAGGCGTCATACCGAGAAAAGAAGCAATGTGTTTCGCTGGTACTCTCTTAAATAAATCAGGTTGACGTTGAAGTAATTCTTCATATCTTTCTTGAGAAGTGTGCAACAGTAAGCTATCTATTCTTTCTGCCAAATCACAGTAAATTTTCTCTAAAAATAATCTTCCAAAATGTTCAAATTGATGACTTTGTTCTGATAGTTTCTCTAAGTCAACTCTTGAAATAGCTAAGCACTCAATATCTTCCAAAGCCTCAATGTTATACTTACTTTTTCTTCTCTGAATAAAACTATCAATAGCTGTAATGCTTTCTTGTTCCTGTGCAATGTGAACTGTAATATCTTTACCATCACGGAAGTAAAATACACGAGCAATTCCTTTAAAAAGCAAATAGAAATGCTTACAGATAGAATTTGCAGGATGAATGAGTTCTCCTTTTTTGAATGATTTATGAATAGCAACTTTTTCCAAAGTTTTGGCTATTTCTGGATGTTCTAATAAAAGGTGGGCATTGTGTAGGAAAAAAGACTCCATTATAGCTTAGGTTAGTTCATGAAGTTCTTCTATAAACTCACGTTTATTCGATAAACGAGGAACTTTATGTTGTCCTCCAAGTTTTCCTTTTTGTTTTAACCAATCATAAAATAATCCTTGTCGAGCTTGTTGGACTTTAGGCATGTTTAATGTCAAATCATTATAACGTTTAGCCTCATAATCAGAATTACAATTCTTTAAAGCTTCGTCTAATATTTCAGTAAAGAAACGTAAATCGCTAGGTTGATTATCGAATTCAATGATCCATTCATGGGCACCTTTATCTTTTCCATTCATAAATATTGGCGCAACGGTATATTCTTTTATGGTAGCGTTTGTTTGGGCACAAGCAAACTTTAGAGCTTCTTCAGCGTTCTCGATAATTAACTCTTCACCAAAAACATTGATATGATGTTTTGTTCTTCCAGTTATTTTTATTCTATAAGGATTAGTTGAGGTAAATTTAACGGTATCTCCAATTAAATATCTCCATAATCCGCCATTCGTTGAAATTACAACGGCATAATTTACATTTGCTTGTACATCAGAAAGTGGAATAGCTGAAGAGTTTTCACCTTCATAATTGTTCATCGGAATAAATTCGTAAAAAATACCATAATCAAGCATAAGCAATAATTCGTTAAAATCATTCCTGTCTTGAATGGCAAAGAATCCTTCGGAAGCGTTATATGTTTCGTAATATTTAAAGTCTTTTTTGGGAATCAACTTTTCATATTGATCTCGATAAGGACTGAAGTTTACACCTCCATGAAAATAAACTTCTAAGTTGGGCCAAACCTCTAAGATGTTATTTTTACCAGTTTTTTCTAGAACCTTGTTCAATAGGACTAACATCCATGACGGAACACCTACAATACTCGTGATATTTTCTTGTATAGTTTCGTCGATTATAGCTTCCATTTTGGTTTCCCATTCGCTCATTAAAGCAACTTCTTGCTTGGGAGCTGAACTATAATCTGCCCAAAAAGGCATGTTTTCAATAATAATTGCTGAAAGATCTCCGAAATAAGTTTCATTATCTTCATAAATAGCCGAGCTTCCTCCTAAACGCAGACTTTTACCTGTAAATAATTGAGCATTCTCATTATTGTTAATATATAAACAAAGCATATCTTTTCCCGCTTTGAAATGACAGTCTTCTAAAGCTTCGTCACTAACAGGGATGAACTTACTTTTCGCATTTGTCGTTCCACTAGATTTTGCAAACCATTTTATTTTTGTGGGCCAAAATATATTTTGTTCGCCTTTCCTACATCTTTCGATAAGAGGTTCTATTGTTTCATATCTCTGAATGGGTACATTATTTCTAAAGTCGTCGTAAGTTCTAATTTTCGAGAATCGATGTGTTTGTCCAAATTCGGTATGTTTAGCTGTTGCTATTAATTTCAAAAGTAATTCTTCCTGAACATCAAAAGGATACTTTAAAAAGAGTTCCATTTGATGCTTTCTTTTTTTAAGAAACCAAGAAATAATAGAATTTATAAACTGGAACGGCATTTTTAACAGCTAATTTGTAAGTTTGTTCTAGGCTAAAAATAGTAAATTTTACAATATGCAATACACTGGAGTTTTAAAAAAAATGAATACTGAACTTTTAGATACTGTTCAGTATTATTTAGATATGAAAACTGATTTTATTAATGTTAATCAGTTACTTAGCAAAACTATCAAACTAAGTTTTGTTACCTACGAGTGTTTGAATTGTGGTTTAGAGAAAGAAATTTACCGTCAAGGCTTTTGTAAATCCTGTTTTTTTGACACACCTTCTGCAGGAGATTGGATTATGAGACCTGAATTAAGTAAGGCGCATTTAGATGAAGAAGATAGAGATTTAGAGTATGAAAAAAAGGTGCAACTACAACCACATATTGTTTATTTAGCAAATTCAAGTAATGTTAAAGTCGGAGTAACGAGAAAAACACAAGTTCCAACTCGTTGGATCGATCAAGGTGCGCATGAAGCCATTGAAATTGTAGAGGTTCCGAATAGATATTTAGCTGGAATTACAGAGGTTGCGTTAAAAGAACATGTCGCAGATAAAACTAATTGGCGTAAAATGTTGAAGAATGATATTGAGGATGAAGATTTGAGTAAGTGGCAAGATCGTTTACGTGCTTTTATTCCAGAAGAAGTTCAAGAGTATTTTATAGAGAATAATAAGGAAACAGAAATTAAGTTCCCAGTTAAACAATATCCAGAAAAGCCAAAGAGTCTGAATATATTGAAAGAAGGAAGTTATACTGGTAAGTTAGTTGGTATAAAGGGACAGTATTTTATTTTTGAAGATAACACTGTTTTTAACGTTAGGGCTAATGAAGGATTGGTTGTTAACATTAAAGTTTTCTAACAGCCGGGTTCGGTATAAAATGAAATAATTTTCCATTGGCCATCAATTTTTTTGATGGTCATTTCTTTATCTATTGAGTAAGAAGTTAAATCAAGTGAAACATAACCAACTAGTCCATTAAGAAGTTTAATTTCTAACCATTGAATACCGTCAGAACTTTGAATAGTTGTTGGTTTGTAATCTATAATATTACAATCACATTTAAACTTTTCATAACTAACCATTCTTAAAACTTTTCCTTTTAAATTTGGCTTTTGTCTAATATTTACATTTTCACCTAAAATTATTACTTCTTTGTCGGTATTGATTTTTTCTAAATAGGAAGGAGCAGTAAAGGATTCTGTTCCTTTGTTTGAGACGACCTTTCCCTTTTCACTCGATTTGGAAAAACCTAGCCGGACAACTGTAAGAAGTTCATTCCATGAATTTTCATGGTTAGCGCCATCTCCGAAGAAATACTGCATGAATTCGTTTGGAGTACATTCAAACTCTTTACAAGCGTCTTTACCTACATTAATACCGGAAGCTAAAAAAGATCTAAGCTTTTTTAGATCTTTTTTTATAATACAATATTCGAGTTCTGTTTTGAAATTCCAAAAGCTCTTATCCTTATAAGATTCATCAATTATATACTGACCCGAAATAATATTCGATGAGAATAATGAAATGAATATAAGGATAAGCTTTTTCATTATTTTTTAACTAGCTCTAGTTTTTTATCCATTTTTAATTCGCTTAAAACATTTAAAGCTTCATTGAGATAAATATCTTTTTGTAATCCTTTATGCCATCTATCTCTTTTTTGTTTTAATACAGTGTCAGTTTTGAAATAAGGTAACTCGTAAGATGGTGAGGTAAAGGTTAAATTAGACTCATATTTAAAGATGTCTTTAAATCTTTTACTTTCTTCAAGACGTTGTTCAACATCTTTTCTATATGAGTTATAGTTTAACGAATAAATATTATCATCCTGACCTTTTTTTAACCATTTCGCATATTCGTTAATTGAAATGAATTTTTGATCAGCATTAATTCTTTCCTTACTGTTAGTAACAACCTCGTTAAAATTTGTGTAAGAATTAATTTTATTGTAGGAAGCTTTTTTTACGCTATCCCAAGGCAAAGCTCCATCTAAATCACGTTCACCAAATTCCATGTAGCTATACCTGTCTGGCATTGCAATATCAGAATAAACACCTTCAATTTGAGTTGATCCTCCGTTAATTCTATAAAATTTTTGAATCGTCATTTTCAAAGCGCCTAAATCATCAGGGTATTTACTCACATAATAGTTTAAAGGAAGTACATTTTGAACAGTGCCTTTACCATAGGTTTGCTTACCACCCATAATAACTCCTCGTCCATAATCCTGCATTGCTGCTGCGAAAATTTCAGAAGCAGAAGCCGACATTTCGTTAACCATTACAACTAATGGTCCGTTCCAATGAGTATTAGAATCTGTATCATTTTTTATGATAGCTGGTTCCCCACGATATTTTACCTGAACAATTGGTCCTTCATTAATGAAAAGCCCTCCGATTTCAATAACTGTTTTTAGTGATCCACCGCCGTTATCTCTTAAGTCAACAATAAGTCCTTCTACATTTTCTTTTTTCAAACGCTCGATTTCTAATTTCATATCGCCGGCAGCATTTCTTTGTTTTGCATCATCAAAATCAATATAAAATTTTGGAAGATTTATGACCCCGTATATTTTACCGTTTTTCTCAACAATACTAGATTTAACGAAAGTTTCTTCTAACTCTACTATATCTCTTACAATTGGAATAACTTTCGTAGAACCATCCATTTTCTTTTTAACGGTTAAACGAACTTCAGTTCCTTTTTTACCTTTTATAAAAGTAATTGCATCATCTAAACGCATTCCTACAATGTCAAGAGGTTCTCCTTCTCCTTGCGCTACTTTTAAGATAATATCTCCAGGTTCAAGTTCACCTTGTTTCCAAGCAGGACCTCCTGAAATTAATTCTACAATTTTAGTGTAAATACCTTCTTTTTGAAGTCTGGCACCGATTCCTTCTAATTTTCCTGACATATCTTGATCAAATCGAGATTTTGTTCTTGGTGACATGTACGTAGTATGAGGATCGAAACCACTAACAACGCTATTTAAAAAAGTTGAATACCAATCTGAATTCTCTAATTCATCAATCCTGATGTATAAATCATTCATGTTCTTTTTTACTTTTTCACGAGCTTTAACTTCCATTTCTGCGAAGGACTTCCTCTTGATTTTGGGATCTTTTTTTAATTCTTCATTTTGTCTTTGTTCTGTTTCTTGAATTAAACTAACAACTTGTAATTTCAGTTGTTTTCGCCAATTATCAACTAATTCATTTTCATTTTTAGCAAAAGGAACTTTCTTATAATCAATATTAATATTTTCTTTCTTTTTAAAATTGAATGGTTGTTGAAGAAGTGCCGCATATGTAAGTTGAGCCGCTTTAATCTTTTCAAGAAAGCGACCATATACTAACTTGTAAAAATCTAATCTAGAGTTTCTCAATTGATCATCAATCTGATATTTGTATTGTGAAAATTCTTTTAAATCTTCTTGTGTGAAATAACGTTTACTTGGGTCTAAATTATTAATAAAATCGTTGTAAACATGTTCAGAGAAATCATCGTTTAATTCTTTTTGAACAAAGTGTCCTTTGGTTAATATATTCTTCAATACATACAAAATTACTTTGTCCTTATCAGGGTCTTTTTTGAAATGATTATAGTTGTTTGCTAGTGCCGTGTTACTAGCTATGAGTAATAATAAAATTGGGGTTAAAAATTTCATCTTCATAAACCTTCTATCTTTAAATGAATTAAGTGTTGCCATTTGCTAAGCTAGTAAAATAATGCCAAATTTACTAGTTGTTCTTTTTTTATGTAAGTCTCTAATGACTTATTGAATTAATTTACTAATAATTATAATACAGTCCTGATTTTGTGTTACATTTCCACAAGAATTATTGGTCACAGTTTTTGTTTAAGGTAACTGACTTTTTAATTTTGAATAATTTTATTTTCTATTACTATAATTTTGTCTAGATGAACATTCATTGTAAAGTTCATTATCATTTTTGTTGATAATCCAAACTTGATGCCATTATTTAGTGAAAAATTATAATGTGTTGTAACAAGCGTCTAGAGATCTTCTATTTCTCGAAGTCTAGTTTTCTCGAATGATACAGGTGTCAGGCATTTCTTTGATATTATTTTGTCTAATTAATTTATTTTCGAAGTCATAAGCGTTCCAACTTCCCTTCCAAGAATTGAATTGTTTATATGTAGTTAAAGAACAAGGAGAAATGTTGTTGCTTTGTGCGTCTAACTCCGAGAAAAAATAAGAAAGAACTAATATAATAAGTACTGTAATAACTCTCACCATAATTGGAACTAATTAGTTTCTTACAAGTTTACTGATTATTTTTCCGCTACTATCTTTATAAAATGTTAAAAATCTAAGATGAATTTTAATGTATATTTGTTTAAAAGTAAACTCGGAAATATGCAAAATAAACCTTTGATTTTAGTAACTAATGATGACGGTATTACGGCCCCAGGACTAAGAATGTTGATTGAAATAATGAATGAAATTGGAGAAGTAATAGTGGTTGCTCCTGACAGTCCACAAAGTGGAATGGGACATGCTATTACAGTTAATAATGTTTTGCATTGTAATCCAACTTCCATAGATGAAGGTCCACAAATTGAATACAGTTGCTCTGGAACACCTGCGGATTGTGTTAAAATGGCAAAGAATGAAATTTTGAATAGAAAACCAGATTTATGTGTTTCAGGAATCAATCACGGGTCAAATTCTTCAATAAGCGTTATTTATTCAGGAACGATGAGCGCTGCTGTTGAAGCAGGTATTGAGGGAATTCCAGCAATTGGTTTTTCATTGCTAGATTTTAGTTGGCATGCTGATTTTAGATCTTCTAGAGAGTTCATAAAAAAAATAGTATTAAACGTATTGTTAAATGGGCTTCCAGATGGTGTAGTTCTAAATGTAAATATTCCAAAGTTGAAAAAGGAAGATATAAAAGGGATTAAAGTTTGTAGACAAGCAAACGGTTATTGGAAAGAGGATTTTGATAAGCGTAAAAGCCCGATGGGAAAAGAATATTATTGGCTGTCAGGTAAATTTATCAATAATGATAAAGGACAGGATACCGATATTTGGGCTTTAGAAAATGGATTTATTTCCGTTGTGCCCGTTCAATTTGATATGACTGCACATCACGCTATAAAAAATCTTCATTCATGGGATTTATAAAAAAAGAGATTATCATTGGTATAATGGTTTCAGTATTTGCTACGTTTTGTGGATTGTTTATCTATCTTCAATATGTTTCACGATTTGGGTTTTATGAAACAATTGAAATGATTCATAAGAATGATGTTTTAGGACCCGTAATTGCATTAGCGGCTTTACCTAATTTATTTGTATTTTTTATTTTTTTAAAGAAAAAAGAAGATCATAGAGCCAAAGGTGTATTAATAGCAACATTATTAACTGCCATTATAACCTTTATTTTAAAATTCTTCTAATATATGAAGTATTATATTATCGCAGGAGAAGCTTCTGGGGATTTGCATGGGGCCAATTTGATGAAAGAGATTTTTAAAAAAGATCCGGAAGCTAACATTAGATTTTGGGGAGGAGATTTAATGAGTAATGTAGGAGGAACTATTGTGAGTCATTATAAAGAAAGAGCTTTCATGGGATTTATAGAAGTAATTATGAATCTCCGAAAAATCTTTGGTTTCATTAATTTCTGTAAGACTGATATTGATAAATTTAAACCAGATGTTATTATTTTTATTGACAATTCGGGTTTTAATCTAAGAATAGCAAAATGGGCAAAAGAAAAAGGGTATAGAACTAATTATTACATAGCCCCTCAAGTTTGGGCAAGTAGAGCAGGAAGAGTTGAAGCCATTAAAAGAGATATTGATAAAATGTTCGTGATTTTGCCTTTTGAAAAGGATTTCTATAAAAAATATTATTATGACGTAGAATTTGTTGGTCATCCTTTAATAGATGGTATTGCTGGAAGAACACAAATTGACGAACAGGATTTTAGAGATGAATTTGAATTAGGGGAAAAAGAGATTATTGCTTTGTTACCTGGGAGTAGAAAACAGGAAATAACAAAAATGTTATCTACAATGCTTTTAATGGTTGAAAAATTTCCAAATTATCAATTCGTGATAGCAGGAGCTCCAAGCCAAACAAAAGAGTTTTATAAAGATTTTCTTGAAGGAAGTAAAGTGAAGTTTATAGATAATCGTACCTATGATTTATTAAGTATTTCACATGCGGCTTTGGTTACATCTGGAACAGCGACATTAGAAACAGCCTTGTTTAAAGTACCTCAAGTTGTGTGTTATAAAGGAAGTTGGATTTCCTATCAAATAGCGAAGAGAATTATTACACTTGATTATATTTCACTTGTAAATTTAATCATGGATGAAGAAGTAGTTACTGAGTTGATTCAAAATGATTTTACAGAAAAAAAATTGGAGCATGAATTGCAGATGATTTTGTCTGTTGATAAACGTAATGAAATGTTTGAGGATTATTTTGATTTAGAGAATAAGCTAGGGGGAAAAGGCGCCTCAGAAAAAACAGCTAGATTGATTATTGAAAATTTGAAAAGTTAATATATGATTAGAAGAATACTTTTTTTATTTCTAATTTTTAGTTTCGTTGTTTCCTGCGGATCATCAAAAAAAGTAAATGGGGAAGCAAATAAACGAACAATCAACAGAAAAGGTAGAAAGACTCGTTCCAATGATGCTAGTACAGCAGATAAGATTGTTTGGACTGCAGTTACTTTTAAAGGAGCTCCTTATAAATATGGAGGAACAAATAGAAATGGAATGGACTGTTCTGGATTAATTTATACCTCGTTCAAAAAGAGAAATATTGTTATTCCTAGAACATCTATACAAATGTATTCTATCGGATATAAAATTCCCTTGCGTTCGGTTCAGCGTGGTGATTTGTTATTTTTTAAAATCGCTAAAAAGAGAAATAGGGTTAATCATGTTGGATTAGTCACATCCGTAAAAAACAACGATATTAAGTTTATCCATTCCACAAGTTCTAGGGGTGTAATTGTGAGTTCGCTTAATGAACCATATTGGAAAAGAGCTTTCATTAACGCTAAAAGAGTATTAGATGAATAAAAAGGTGTTGTTAATAATAATTATAACACTGTTTTGTGTTTATCGCTGTTTCATTAAGGATGAGCGAGCGGAAACAAATCATAAAATTGAAAAAGTAATAAACTTAGCAAAAAGTTTTAAAGGAGTTTGTTATCGAACAGGAGGAACCTCTAGGTTAGGCATGGATTGTTGCGGGCTTGTAATAACCTGTTTCAATTTAGTTGATGTTGGATTACCAAGGTCTTCAAGTAGTATGAGTAATCATGGAAAAAAAATTCCTCTAGATGAAATAGCCAAAGGAGACTTGTTATTTTTTAATATTGCTAGGTTGAAAGGAAAAATAAACCATGTTGGTCTCGTTACTTCTGTTAAAGAAAATGAAATTGAATTTATTCATTCCACAACTTCTAAAGGTGTTATTTATTCGTCAATGACAGAAAACTATTGGAAGGATAGTTTCGTTGTTGCCAAACGAATAATTACTAATTAAGACATTTCCAAAGTTTATCCTTTAATTCTGTTAACCCTATTTGTGCAACTGATGAGATAAACAAAGTATCAACCCCACTCGGAAGTTCCTGAGCGATTTCTTGTTTTAATTCATCATCTAGCATATCCGCTTTCGAAACAGCTAACAGTCGATGTTTATCAAGTAATTCAGGATTATGTTTGCGTAATTCGTTGACAAGGATTTCATATTCCTTCTTAATATCTTCACTATCTGCTGGGATTAAAAAGAGTAGGAGAGAGTTACGCTCAATATGTCTTAAGAAATAATGACCTAAACCTTTTCCTTCGGCAGCTCCTTCAATAATACCAGGAATATCAGCCATAACAAAACTTTGATGATTTCGATATTCTACGATGCCTAAGTTCGGTTTTAATGTTGTAAACGCATAATCAGCAATTTTGGGTTTTGCAGCAGTTAAGACTGAAAGTAATGTAGATTTTCCTGCATTTGGAAAACCAACTAAACCAACATCAGCTAATACTTTTAACTCAACTCTATACCAAGCCTCTTTACCTTCAATTCCAGGTTGTGCATACCTTGGTGTTTGGTTTGTAGGAGATTTAAAGTGCCAATTGCCTCTTCCTCCTTTTCCACCTTCTAAAACAATTACTTCTTTACCTTCTTCTGTAATTTCGAACAAGATTTCGTCAGTATCAGCATCACGAATAATAGTGCCTAAAGGAACTGGAATAATAACGTCTGCTCCATCTTTACCAGTACTTCTACTAGATCCTCCATCACCACCATGATCAGCTCTGAAGTGGCGTTTGAATTTTAAGTGAAATAACGTCCACAGATTTTTGTCGCCACGAAAAATTACGTGTCCTCCACGACCACCGTCTCCACCATCGGGTCCACCTTTTGCAATGTATTTCTCTCTGTGTAAATGTGCAGATCCACGTCCTCCTTTTCCAGAGGATGCATAAATTTTTATGTAGTCAACAAAATTTCCTTCCGTCATTTTCTTAAAATTAGTATTCCCGCAGAAAGCGGGAATTAGTTTTTTTACAGTTTGTCAAATACTTCTGATAAACGTTGTGTTATTTCTTCAATACCTCCAACTCCATCTACACCATAGAAGTTTCCTTGGGCATTATAAAAGTCTTTAAGTATTGCAGTTTTTGTATTGTATTCGTTAAATCTATTACGGATTTTTTCTTCATCGGTATCGTCTGATCTCCCACTAGTCTTACCTCTTTCCAAGATTCTTTCAACTAATAAATCTTCGGGAACTTCTAATGCAACCATTCCGTTAATACGTTCATTTTTCTCGGCTAAAAATTCGTCTAAAGCTTTCGCTTGAGATTCTGTTCTTGGAAAACCATCGAAAATAAAGCCATTAGCATCAGTGTTTTTTTCTACTTCTGCTTTAAGCATATTAATAGTAACTTCATCAGGAACTAAATCACCAGCATCAATATATTTCTTAGCTAATACTCCTAATTTAGTTTTGTTTTTAATATTGAATCTAAAAACGTCACCAGTCGAAATATGAACCAATTGATATTTCTCTTTTAATAATTCAGCTTGTGTTCCTTTACCTGCACCTGGAGGTCCGAATAAAACGATGTTTTTCATTTTGGGTTGTGTTGTTGTTAATTGATATATTGCAGGTAAATTTCTTCCAAGACCATTATAATCTAGTCCGTAACCTACAATAAATTTATCTTCAATGCTTTTGCCAATATAGTTAATATGTAATTCCTTTCTATAAACATCTGGTTTAAAGAAAAGACTTACAATTTTAAGTTCTTTGATATTTGTTCTTCTAAAGATTTCATAAATCTCATGTAGCGTTGTTCCAGTATCTATAATGTCTTCAAGAATTATTACTGTCCTTCCTGTTAAATCTTCATTTATTCCGATTAAACGTTTTACATCTCCAGTTGAAGATTCACCTTCGTATGATGCAAGTTTCACGAAAGATATTTCACAGTCTCCATTGTACTCACGAATAAAGTCAGCAGCAAACATAAAACATCCGTTTAAAATTCCTACGAATAGCGGTGTTTCTCCCTCTGGTAAATCCTTTTTAACTTGTTTTGCTAAGGATTTTACAATTGTTGTAATTTCCTCTTGACCAATTAATTGTTTGAAATATAAATCGTGAAGTTTCTTAATTCTCATGTACTGGTAAATATAAGCATTAAATAAAAAAACCGTCTTGTTCTACTGATAAAACAGCTGGTACAAAACGGTTAATTTATTTTTAGAATATCTTATTATTTGTTATTCTCTTTTTCTTTGTCTTTAGTTGCATCAAACATAATTGGAGTTGCAACAAATAAAGAAGAGTAAGTACCTACAAGCACACCTATAATAAGAGCAAACATAAATCCTTTAATACTATCACCTCCAAAGAAGAAGATGGCTAGCATTACTAACATTGTAGTTAAAGATGTATTTATTGTTCTACCTAATGTACTACTTAAGGCTTTATCTACTAAACTAGCTGAGAAAGTTTTACTTCCTGCAGCGTATTCTCTAATTCTATCGAAAATTACCACGGTATCATTCAGAGAGTATCCTACTACTGTAAGAATTGCTGCTATGAACGACTGTCCGATTTCCATATCGAAAGGCATGAATTTATATAAAATAGAGAAGATACCTAATACGATTAATACATCATGGAATACTGCAGCTACTGCTCCAATAGAGAAAGATACTTTTCTGAATCGTAATAAGATATATAAGAATACTACAATTAAAGATCCTAATACAGCCCAAATAGCGGCTTGCTTAATATCATCAGCAATTGTTGGATCTACTTTCATGTAACTCATTATTCCTTGAGGTTGACCTAATTTCTCGAAACCTGGTTTAAAGCTTTCGTAGTCTAACTCACCTAAATAAGGCTTTAATCCTTTATATAATGTGCTTTGAACAACTTCATCTACTTCTTTACTCTTGTCATCAATCTTGAAAACAGTTGTAATTTTTAACTGGTTGTTTGCACCATAAGTTTTAACTTCAGGAGCAGTTCCGAACGCGTCTTTTAAAGAAGCTGCAACTTCATTTGCTTTCATCGGTTGATTAAAACGCACAACGTAAGAACGTCCACCTTTAAAATCAACTCCTTGTTTTAAACCAATTGTGAAAATAGAAATTAAACCAGCAATAATAATTCCTCCAGAAATGAAGTAAGCTAACTTACGCTTTCTTAAGAATTCGATATTGATATTTTGGAACCAGTTTTTAGAGATGTTTGTATTGAAAGTTAAATTCGTTCCTTTAGAAACAGCCCCATCAACTAATAACCTAGTGATAAAAATTGCTGTGAATAATGAAGTAGCAATACCAATCATTAATGTTAATGCGAAACCTTTAATAGGACCAGTTCCGAATACATATAAAATTATACCGGTTAATAAAGTCGTAATGTTAGCATCAATAATTGCAGATAAAGCTCCTTTGATACTAAAACCTTCTTCTACAGCTGTAAGTAACCCTTTTCCTGAATTCAAGGCTTCTTTAATTCTCTCGAAGATAATAACATTGGCATCTACCGACATACCAATTGTTAAAATAATACCAGCAATACCAGGTAATGTTAACACCGAATTAAACGATGCCAATACGCCGAAGATAAATAAAATGTTTACTACTAATGCAATGTTTGCGTAAATACCAGCTTTACCATAGTATAACATCATCCATACTAATACTAACAAAATAGCTAGAGCGAATGACCACATACTAGCTGTAATAGCTTCTTTACCTAAAGATGGCCCAACTACTTCTGCTTCAATAATCCTTGCAGGCGCGGGTAATTTACCAGCTTTTAATACAGTTGCGATATCTTGAGCTTCCTCAACTGTCATTGATCCACCAGAAATTTGTGTTTGCCCACCAGAAATAACTTGGTTTACCGTTGGAGCAGTGTATACATAATCATCTAAAACAACGGCAACGAATTTACCAACATTATCGCTAGTCATTTTAGCCCATTTTTTAGTGCCTACACCATTCATCGCCATTGAAACAACAGGCTTACTTAATTGATCGAAGTCTTGTTTTGCATCAGCAATCACATCTCCTTCGATAGAAGCTTCGTCATTACGATTACCTTTAACCGCGTACAAACCGATAACCTCACTAGATCCATCAGTACTAGGTTGAGCTTTATAGTCCCATAAAAACTTAACGTAACGTAAGTTATCTGGTAATAATCCTCTAATTTCTCTATTCTTTAATAAACCATTAACTGTTGCAGTATCAATTACTCTTGCTTGCGCTATTAACGAACTAACTTGATTTTGATTTTGAGCTACATTTGGTAACAAATAAGTAAATAAACTTTTCTGATTTGCTACGTTTGTAGAGTCGGAAGTTTCGGCGATCAAATCGTCAATACTATCTGATGTTTTAGTTGTGTCTTTTTCTTTAGTCGTTGCAGAATCATCTTTCAAAAGTTCAGTTGCTTTAGCATTAGCAGTGAAGAAGAAGTTTTGAACTTCAGCATTAGTGAAGACCTCCCAAAATTGTAATTTAGCAGTACTTTCTAATAGTTTACTTACACGTTCAATATCTTTAGCACCTGGTAATTCAACTTGAATTCTTCCTGAAGTACCAATTCGTTGGATGTTTGGTTGAACAACACCAAATTTATCAATACGACTACGTAATACTTCAAAAGCAGTGGTAATTGATGTGTTAATTTCTTCTTGTAAAATTGGCTTTACTTCTTCGTTAGTTTTGTTGAAGTCAATCTTGTCACGAAGTAACTTGTTTCCGAAAATCGTAGGATCACTCAAATTTATAGAACCGTTGCTTGCTTTTTCGAATTCATCATAAAAAATATCAAGGTAATCCTCTTGGCTATCTTTTTGAGTTTCGTCAGCATTTTCTAACGCTTTTGTAAAAACAGGATTTTGAGATTCGTTTGATAATCCTTTTAAGATATCTTTTACAGATACCTGTAAAATTGCATTGATTCCACCCTTTAAGTCAAGACCAAGGTTCATTTCCTTGTTTCTGATCTCGTCATAAGTGAATCCCGCAACTACTTCTTTATTTGCAACGCTATCGCGATACTTCTTTTCTAAACGAGCAATTTCTCTACCATCATTCTGATCGCTAACTTTACTCGTAGCATAAGCATTTGCTGCTTTTTCTACTTTGTTAGCAAAAAAAGTGAATGATAATTGGTAAATACTTACTAATCCGAAAAGGATTGCAAATAATCTAATAAGACCTTTGTTTTGCATCTTCAATAATTTAAATGACTTCTTTTTAAAAACGTGCAAATATAGTATATCAAAAAAGAAAACCCAATTTTTTGTTGCTTTTATAGCAGTATAAAGTTGAAGTTTTTTAAGAAATAATAAAGTTCTGTTCTTATTATTGTCTTAATTCTAATTTTATTATTAGTGAATAATGAAAGAATCGTTTATTTTGTTATTAATTATGGAATAGAAGAGCCAATTATTCGATAATTTTTGAGATAAAAAAAACTCCAAATCGTTAAGATTTGGAGCTTTACTATTTTTGTATAAGAGAATTAAACGCCTCGCTGTTTGTTTATTTCGTCTTGTAATTGTCTTCTAAGTTTCTGTTCTTTTTCCAATGATCTTTTTCTGTGCTGTTCAAATTCTTGTTCAATTTCTGTAAGATTAACTTTAGCTTCTTTTGTTAATCTATTGCTATTTTTAAATCTAAGTATAAAGAATACCGCAGTGATAGCTAAAAATGCTATTACAGTCCAAAGTAAAAGATTGTAAGAGCTTTTTGTCATTCCAATTCCAATAAAACTTATTTTATTTTCTTTATCTATTGATGAGTTTAGGCTGTTAGTTAAACCGTTAATCTTTTCATTAAGAGTTGAAATACTCTTTTCCTGTTCGTTAATTTTTAGTTGTTTTACTTGAATGTTTTTTTTCAATGCTACAAGGCTGTCAACAACATTTTTTTGCAATGATTGAAAATCAGGTCTAGTAATCATCTTATATTCTTTCCAATTACTAGCTTTTCCGTAAGTTTTAATGAATTGATTTTCTACTGTATTAGGTAGAGCTTCAAGCTGTTGTTTCTTGGTAAGTGTTGTTTGAGCGAAAACACTTGAGCAGAATAAAGTTACTACGATTAGATTTAATATTTTCATTGATAAGAAATGATATTTGAGATTAATTTAAAAAAACCCAAACGATAAAGTTTGGGTTTTTAGTATAAGCAAGATTATTAAACTTATTTTACTGTATCTACAATTGCCTTAAAAGCTTCAGGGTTGTTCATAGCTAAATCAGCTAAAACCTTACGGTTTAATTCGATGTTATTAGCTTTAACTTTCCCCATAAACTGTGAATAAGACATTCCGTATTGACGTGCTCCAGCGTTAATACGTTGGATCCATAATGAACGGAAGTTTCTCTTTTTGTTTTTACGATCACGGTAAGCGTATTGTAACCCTTTTTCAACCGCGTTCTTAGCTACTGTATAAACGTTTTTTCTACGTCCAAAGTAACCTTTTGCTTGCTTCAAGATTTTTTTTCTTCTATTTCTTGAAGCTACTGAATTTACTGATCTTGGCATAATTCTTTGTTTTTTGTAGTAGGCGACTATTTAAATAGTACTTGATGAGCCTTACTCCATGGTTAATAATTAATTTACTACCTAGCTAACTCTTATTTTAATAATAATTGTTGCTTAATGTTTGCTTCGTCAGACTTGTGAACTAACGTAGCGTGTGTTAATGCAAGCTTACGCTTTTTAGACTTCTTTGTTAAGATATGACTTTTAAACGCGTGCTTTCTTTTGATCTTTCCAGAACCAGTTAACTTAAAACGTTTCTTGGCACTAGATTTTGTTTTCATCTTAGGCATCTTCTGATTTCGTTTTTTTCTTGCTTATATAATTTTCCAAGATATTTAAAATATCTGGTTTACTTGACTTTTTTAGGTGCTATGAACATAATCATTCTTTTACCTTCTAATTTTGGCATCTGCTCTACTTTACCATAGTCTTCTAATTCTTGAGCAAGTTTTAAAAGTAAAATCTGACCTTGTTCCTTAAACACAATCGAACGGCCTTTGAAAAATACGTAGGCTTTCAATTTAGCACCATCTTGTAAAAATTTAATTGCGTGCTTTTTCTTAAACTCGTAATCATGATCATCAGTTTGAGGACCAAAACGAATTTCTTTAACAACCACTTTTGTAGCTTTAGCTTTTAATGCTTTTTCACGCTTTTTCTGTTCATATAAGAATTTCTTATAATCTATCACTTTACAGACAGGGGGAACAGCTTTCGGTGAAATTTCAACTAAATCTAACTCTAGTTCTCGAGCTATCTCTTTCGCTTTCGCTAAAGGATAAACACCTACTTCTACGTTTTCACCTACAAGGCGAACTTCGTCAACATATCTGATTTTCTCGTTAATTCTATGTTGATCTTCTTTAATGATTCTAGCGGGTCTTCTACCGCCTTTTCTTCTTATTGCTATGGCTTATTAATTTAAAATTATTTCTTAATTATTTGCTTTAAACGTAACTAACGTTTTTTTAACTTCTCTATGAACTAACAGAATGAATTCCTCAATAGAAAAAGTCCCAAGATTACCTTCACCATGCTTTCTTACTGATACCGTTCCATCTTGCTCTTCTTTCTCACCGAGAATTATCATAAACGGGATTTTGCTAACTTCAGCATCTCTGATTTTACGACCAGTTTTTTCATTACGGTTATCCACGAGGGCGCGAATTTCGGAATTTTCTAACAAATGTAAAACTTTTTCGGTATATTTTTCGTATTTCTCACTGATTGGCAGTACAATAACTTGTTCTGGTGTAAGCCATAACGGAAAATTACCTCCGGTATGCTCTAATAAAATCGCAATAAATCGTTCCATTGAACCGAATGGAGCACGGTGAATCATTATAGGTCTGTGAAGTTGGTTGTCACTACCTTTATAAGTAAGATCGAATCTTTCAGGTAAATTATAATCAACCTGTATTGTGCCTAATTGCCAACTTCTCCCCAAAGCATCTTTAACCATAAAGTCTAACTTAGGTCCATAAAAAGCTGCTTCTCCAGGTTCAATAACAAAGTCTAAACCTTTGTCTTTTGCAGCATTTATAATTGCTTGTTCTGCCTTTTCCCAATTTTTAGTTTCACCAATATATTTTTCTGGTGTCTCAGGATCTCTTACAGAAACTTGAGCAGTGAAATTTTCAAATCCAAGGGATGTGAATACATATAGTACGAGATCAATAACATTTTTGAACTCTGAATCTAATTGTTCAGGAGTACAAAAGATATGTGCATCATCTTGAGTAAAACCTCTAACTCTTGTTAGTCCATGTAACTCACCACTCTGTTCATATCTGTATACGGTTCCGAATTCTGCAAATCGTTTGGGTAAGTCTTTATATGAGTAGGGTTTGAAGTTATAAATCTCACAGTGATGAGGGCAGTTCATAGGTTTCAATAAAAACTCTTCATCTTCTTTTGGTGTTGTAATGGGTTGAAAGCTATCTTCTCCGTATTTGGCATAATGTCCTGAGGTAACATAAAGTTCTTTTTGTCCAATATGAGGTGTCATTACCATTTCATATCCTGCTTTCTTTTGTGCTACTTTAAGGAAATCTTCTAATCTACTTCTTAATGCAGCTCCTTTTGGTAACCATAAAGGCAGGCCTTGTCCTACAGTTTGTGAAAAAGTGAATAACTCAAGTTCTCTTCCTAGTTTTCTATGATCTCTCTTTTTTGCTTCTTCTAAAAGTTCTAGATACTCAGTAAGCATTTTTTGTTTTGGGAACGAGATGCCATAAATACGAGTAA